>NZ_LGTE01000006.1 GCF_001263415.1 Thermincola ferriacetica | reverse complement strand
AATGTGTCCCCGACATGGTAACATAGTAATTGGTAATAGTGGTTTGTGCAGGTTTTTCCTGGGTTTCGGCTTGAGCGGCTTTTCCCGGTTTACCTGCCGAACCGCTATTTTTCTTGGGTATGTATGACGTGTCCGAAACCAGAGACGTAATACCTACCCCCGGAGCCACCAAATCAGGCTTTGTTAAACCGTCAATGGTTGGTCCCCGGCTTGAAAACCCGGCAATAACATCATCCAAAGTCTCAACTGTCTCTCTGTCATCCACAGCTCCTACCGTAATGATATGCGGGTTGATGCCGGGAGTGTTTATTGTCCCTGCCGACGGACCGTTATTTCCTGCTGCTGCCACTACCACCAGCCCTGCATTCCAGGCCGCTTCTACCGCCTGGCTCAATGGGTCAGTTGTATAAGACTCTGTGGCCGGAGCACCAAGCGATATGTTTATTACCCTGATTCCGTAAATATCTTTATTGTCGACAACCCATTGTATTCCGGCTATTACATCACTGGTGCTGCCTCCGCCGGTATTGTCCAGAACCTTCACTCCTACTAAGTTGGCCTCTGGGGCTACCCCTCTGTATTGCCCACCGGACATACTGCCGTTACCGGCAATAATTCCCGCTACATGAGTCCCATGGCCAAAATCGTCATAAGGCAGAGGCTTTTTATTCACGAAATCTTTAAATGCTATTATCCGGTTAGTCGGTTGGGTCAGATCCGGATGCGGGTATATTCCTGTATCGATTACTGCTACAGTAATTCCCTTGCCCGTAAAACCTACTTCCCAGGCGGCCGGAGCATTAATCGCTGCAGTTGCCGTATCTAAACAGGTATGAACTTCGGAGTCGTAGGAGACTCGGGTTACCTCTTCATCTTTAGCAAATTCTTCTACTGCAGAAACAGGCAGTTCAGCAGCAAATCCTTTTATCAGGGGTAGGTCATGTTTTACTTTACCGCCGCATTTCCGGATAAAGTCTTTATGCCTTTCTTTCAAACCTTGCTTAGTTTGGACAATTACCGGAACTGTTGAATCGGATATGATTTTAATCTTACCTTTTAAATCAGCGCTTATCTTTTCGTGGGCAGCAAAGGATGCTGTGGAGAAAGGAACCAGGGAAAACAGAAAAACCGAGACAAGGATAAATGTTATTGCCTTTCTTAAGTTTGGCCTCATATTTCACCCCCTTTCCGTACCTCCTTGAATACCTCCTACTCCTCCATCATCTTCGGCTGGTACCAGTATAACCAGCATGCCGTATTAACTCCGGTGGCCGCTACAAACAACAGTACCGCCGAAGCAAAACGTAAAATCATCGTCTTTGGCAGCCTGAACATCTCGTTCACCTCCCAATTCACTTCTTCTTAACTTTTTTTATCAAATTTTGCTGGTCTTTTCTACCAGTTATAATTAAACGGGTCATATTAGGCCTTGAATGGGTAATTGTTAAGAATTTTGCCTCTTTTTTAACCACAAAAAATAACCGTATTAGAAACGGCTATTTTTAATTCATCGAATTATATTTAAATTTCTCGCGTAATTCTTTTTCTTTTTCCCGGCTCAACAAAACTTTATCTCCGGTTTTTAATAAAATCTCAAAAGTCCCACCCGAAGAAACTACTTCCCTAATGTACCTTAAATTAACAAGATAACCTTGTGGCATCAAAAAAAATAACTGCTATTCAAACTCATATAACTGCCCATAGTAGAGTACTCATCTTCTTTAGTTCATCAAAATCACCAAAAATCTTCCACCCATTAGTCTGTATAATTGTATTCATTTATAAATAAGTGAACTAGATTGTATTCATAAGCCTTGTTTAAGTTACCCATTGATTTAAAATAAAGCGCATAATAACGTACGCATAAAAATTCAAGCTATTCTATGAAAACTGGAGAAATTCGCCATTTTATATGTCTATTTTTCGGTAGAAACCATCTAATCATGTTTATTTTTTTCTATAATTTTTAATAAAGTCTCGGCATCAAGGTTGTTTGCGGTAGCACCAGCCCAGTAATATTTCTCTTTTGTCAGCCAATGTTTATAGCCTAAATGAGCATCTAAATTCTTTTCATATATCTCCACCATGAACCCGTCTGTCTCAATCACAAAATTACCTTCCTGATCTCTGGGGCTACCTTCCCACCCCTGTTCTCCCAGGGTCATCTCTTTCTGTTTTAAGCTGACTTTATGCTTTTTTTCCCATTGCGCAAGTATTATTACAGTATCTTTCAACGCTATTGAATCCATTTGATTCTCAAAACCAGCGGGACGCCATGTTCGGTTTCCGCCGACTCCATCGGTTATGTTTCTTGTTAAGCGGGTAATTTCTTCTGATAGGTTTTTAAACCTTGGGTCATTTTTTTTAAGATCAATTCTTTTCCCCTCAACGTAAATGGTTAGATAGTCAGGGGGTGGTGGGACAAATTTTGTCTTTGAGGCTAAATTCATATCGGAAGATGTTGTAGAACAACCCAAAAAGCTCGTTAGTATAGCCGACAATATAATTATAAACAAAAATTCAACTTTTAATTTCCTCAAGCAGAATCCCTCCATGGAGAATCGGCTCCTAAAGGAGCCGATCGATCTATCATTTAATAATCTTCGATTTTACCCGAATAAGCATTCACAAAAATATATGAATCTTTTCCAACTTCTACCCGCCAAGCCGGTTCCATTACAGTTTGGTCATGCATAAAAGACTTGCTAAAGTAAACCAAATCAGTTTTTATAGAATTATCAGCCTTACCTGGAACCTTCCAAATCTTATGTACATTATTTATCGCAGCAGTTTGGGCTATTTCAGGAGTAACAATAGGCTTTTTATCATTATTGAAGTTTTTATCAATATTTCTCCATAATTTATGCATATTTGCTACACCCTGATTATCAACCAAAACTCTTATACTATCTCCATTATAACCGTCAACTAAAATATTATCTACCTTGCGCTTGTATTCCACTAAATATCCTATTTTTTCACTCTTATCTACACTGTCAGTGCCAAAGTTTAATAAATTTTTTTCTAATGGTCGAATCTTCCAAACAAAAGCATCTGCCGGTTTTCCACCATGAGTTTCTAAAAACTTGTCTGCCATCGCTCTTGCTTCCATATAATCAAAGTTGACCACTTCATCAACAATTTCCCTTGAATATTTAATTGCACCGGAAGTGTGTAAAATTTCTAATTTACTTCCTTTGGGGCCCTCAACAATAAGATCTCCTTTTTTATCTCTAATTTTGTAAATTTGATTTTTTTGTTCATCTGCATAAAACTGGTCAATTATAACTTCTTCATCTAGTTTTTGTGCCGTTGTGTTGTAGCTGCCAACCAATTTAACTTTTGTAAAATCTGACGTCTGGATACTGGAATTGCTCAGCTCTACGCTTGCACTGCTTAAAAGTTCAACTCTATCGTCACCGTATTGATATTGATAAATTACCGGAGCACCCGTTGTATCTGATGTCACTGTACCTTTCCCCCAAAGATAGTCCCTGTTACCGCTGTGTTCTATAACTCCCCAGTTAGTTGCATTGTAATAGTTGTTAGCATTTATCCATGAACTCCATATTGTCTGGGGACTGGTTCCTGCTGCATTAGCAAAGAATTTTGTAGCTACGTAATAATCGTTAGGGTATGACGGAGATGAAGCTTGGTATCCATAAATCCCATGGGCTCTTCTCGGTGAACCCATTAATGTTTTTGCCCATTGAATACCATCGTAATTACGGTTAGCAATACTGCAAGCACCCAAAATTGTCCACTCTAAATCATCATCCCAGGCTGAATTAGAGGAGTATGTACTAGAATCATAAGTAGTTCCTATATCAGTGTAGTGAACGTCAGTTAATTCGTCTTTTAAAAGCATCCGGTCTGAATAAGCATGTCCCATAAAGTAAAGCAAATCTCCCTGATCAGCCTGAGGAATAATCCCATCAGTGGAATCTTTAAAATCCCCAAGGCTTACGCCAACTGCTGTTTTATCTACTGGATTATAAGCATCCGTAGTGCCATCCGGATTAGGATCAACCTCATACTGTATTTTTGTCCAACCTAAAGAATCCTGCAAATAATCATCGAAATAGTTGGCATCTTCAAAGGTTAAATTCTTGTAATAATCATAATCGCCAACAGCTAAAACTGAAAATTCTTTTTTTCCATCATCGTCTGTTGCTGCATATACACTGGAATAAAATGTGAAAAAAAACATAAAACTCGCTAAAATTAAGGATAATGCTTTTTTCAAATTATATCACTCCTTTGCTATTATTTATGAAAAACAAAATTACAATGTTATCACCACCTCCTCATACAAATTATTTTAAAATGACATCAACACCTCCTCCTTCCTCTTACTTTGGTAAGTGAAGACTTTGGCACCAAAATTTTAAATTCTTTTTAGGCAAAATTAAATTCATATCAATATACCTTGGGTCACATTTATAACAGTCTGATACATGTGTTAATTCAAAAATTACTTAAACACGCGTTAACATACATTTCTTACTACTCCTCCATCATCTTCGGCTGGTACCAGTATAACCAGCATGCCGTATTAACTCCGGTGGCCGCTACAAACAACAGTACCGCCGAAGCAAAACGTAAAATCATCGTCTTTGGCAGCCTGAACATCTGGTCCACCTCCCAAATCACTTTTTCTTAGTTTTTTTATATCAAATTTTATTGGTGTTTTCTACCAATATTACATGAACGGGTCATAATAGGCCTTGAATGGGTAATTGTTAAGAATTTTGCCTCTTTTTTAACCACAAAAAATAACCGTATTAGAAACGGCTATTTTTAATTCATCGAATTATATTTAAATTTCTCGCGTAATTCTTTTTCTTTTTCCCGGCTCAACAAAACTTTATCTCCGGTTTTTAATAAAATCTCAAAAGTGCGTCCAGATGGTATTATCTCCTTTATATATTTCAGATTGACTACATATCCTTTGTGGCACCTGAAAAAATCTTTACTTAAATGCTGTTCCAATTCATGTATGCTGCTTCTAATTAAATATTCGTCCTTTATAGTTTTTATTAAAACCTTGGGAGTATAACTTTCAAAATAAATAATTTCATCAAAATCAGCAAACACTTTGCGCCCGTCAACCTTGATCAATAGTTTTTCGTCGTTCTGCACCCTACTGACCTCTTCCCTGGAAACTTTCTCTTTCAATTTCCTTATCGTCTTCTGTATCCTTTTTTCGTCCAATGGCTTCAAAATATAATCAAAGGAATACAGTTCAAAAGCCTCCAAAGCATAGTCAGGGTAAGCCGTAACAAAAACAAAATTTAACTGCGGGTAAACTTCGGCTAATTCCCTTGCCACTGCAATCCCGTTCATTTCCGGCATATCTATGTCCAGACAAACCACCTGAGGTCTTAACTTTTCCACCATTTTTACAGCTTCTTTACCATCACTGGCTATAGCCACTACTTTTACATCTTCCACTTCCTCAATAATCTTCTTCAGGTAAACCGCCACATATTGTTCATCATCGGCTATCAGCACCTCTAAAGCCAATCCCCCTACCTCCTTTATTTGGAAAGGCGCAGAATACTGTCAATTCCCCCGATAAACCTATATCCTGCCGGAGTTATGGTAAAAGCCTGCCAAACCAGACCTGTCAATATAGCCAAAACAAACTCCGTAAATACCCCGGCAACCAGAAACAATTCAGCGACAATAAAGAAAACACTGGCGATATATAGGGACAACCTTTTAAACCTGGCTTTTTCCCTTTTCTCCGGTATACGTTTATTTTCTGTATCACCGGGAGCATATTTCCAGACTATAGCAAAAACTACCGGAACAGAGACATAAATCGCTGCTGTGTACACCTGAAAATTAATTACTGCATTCAAGGTCTTCACCACAATTCCAAGCAAAGGAAAAACCAGCGTTCCTCCCACTAAACACCGGTAAAAAGCCCGGCAATGTTCTCCTCCTGATGCCAGGCGAAAAACACCGGCTGTAAATACCAATACCACCGTTTCTTTTAAAACACCCAATAAATATGCCAGTAGCATAACGCTGATTGTTTTGATAACGGCTGCCAGCGCCAATTCCATACCAAATATAATTTTAACTTCTTTTTGCCTGTTCAGGTTTAATTCCCGGGCCAGATAAACGCCCGTCTTTACTGCGATACGGTTAATATTCAACATCTATTATCACCTCTCATCTTTCTTTCGAAAAAAGAATGGTCAACCTCGTACCCCATTCCGGTCTGCTGCAAACAATAATTTCGCCGTGATTTTTTTCGACCACGGATTTTACCGAAGCTAAACCAAATCCCCGCTTGCCATCCTCCCCTTTAGTGGAAAACCCCGGTACAAAAATCTTCTCCTTTATCTCGTCAGCAATGTATCCCTGATTGTGCACCTGAATTACCCATTGCCGGCCGGTATCAAAAATCTTCAGCGTCACTTCTCTGTCTTGTGAATTTAGTACTCTTACGGCTTCGAATGAATTGTCAATTAAATTGCCAAGAACAGTGTTAAGCTCTATCGGGTTTAGCCTGATTTTTTCCAAACCGGTTTCAATTTCGATGATAAATGATATATTTTGGGCAGACGCAATACCCATTTTCACCAAAAGCAAAGCCGATACTTCCGGAATATTAATGCGCAAGGATTCACTGGTTATCTTTACGTCCTCATACAGATTTTCTATATACTTGCCTGCCTTTTCAATCTCCCCTGTTTTCAAAAGAGCATAGACTGCCTGCATGTGATTAACAAAATCGTGTCTCTGAACCCTTATTACTTTTATCAAATCCCGCAAATAATCAATATATTGCTCCTGAACCTGCAACATCCTCTCCTGTTTTACCACCTGTAACAACTTTCGGGTGAAAAAGAACGAAAAGAGTATAATGGCGAAAATTACCCCATTAACGACTGATAACAATCTCTGAGGGGAATCCAATTGAGTGACACCATCTATAACAGTCTGAAAATAAAACTGAATGGAAACCAAAACCAAAACCAGCCCTAAAAGAACCAACGTTACAAATAAACCTTTATTACTCATGATTCTCTACATGCTCCAAATTTTCGAATTCCTGAACATCAAACAGGGTAATTCTTTTACGAAATAAAAAGTAAACTAAAATTGCCATCAGGATAAATTCAGGTATAGGGAAGACGAAACGCCAAAAGGGGTCCTTTAGTACTTCTTTAATAGGTATTCCCGTAACCAGGGATAATATCGGATTTAATATCATTTCACATAAAGTTATTCCAATTACACCTATAGAAGATGCCAGAATAGCATATGTGATATTTAGCTTATAAAAACAGGTTACTAACATAACTAAAACAGGAAATTGCAAAATTATATGCAGCCCCGGCGCCAGAGGTAAAGCGCGTACTATATGAGATATTACCGAAGTGATTGCTGCTATAATAATTATTTTGGGAAGCCTTGGCCTTAAACCGGTTAAAACCAAACCAGATGAAATAACAAGTATATTTTCCGGGAAGGACTGAAATAGAATTAAACATAAATTGACAACCATTGCACACCCTCATTCCATGAATAAAAAATCCTATCCCCAAAGGAAATAGGCTTTAATAAAACCGCAACCTGGCAATCATAGCCTCCCCTGGCCGTAGACCCATAGCTTTGCGTCCTTCACTTTCGCGAAGTTTGCCAACTTTTATATGAATTACTATAATTTGAAAAAGATATGTATTAATTTAATTTCTCGACAAAACAGCAGTCCTCCTGCAACAATCGTTCGTCTTTTTTTTACTTCATTCGACATAATACTGCTTTTCGGTTGAAAATCATCACCCTCATAATTGTTTTGGATTATAGGAAAGCTGTCCAAAAATGCCCTGCACCCCGTGTTTCAAACACAGGGCGCAGGGCACTTAGACAGCTCTTAGTGTGGGGAGAAAACTTGTGAAAGAGTCCCAGTAGGTTTATTTTTTTCTTGCGATAGTTCTTTTCACGGCGGCAGCAATATCTTTGGCCGTCAGGCCGTATTTCTCGAGCAGTTCAGCCGGGGTGCCCGATTCGCCGAAGGTATCCTTGAGCCCTACCCGCTCCATGGGTACCGGGCAGTTTTCCACTACTACCTCGGCCACAGCGCTGCCCAGGCCGCCGATGACGCTGTGTTCTTCAGCAGTAACGATAGCGCCGGTCTCTTTAGCCGCTTCAATTATAGCCTCCCTGTCAATAGGTTTGATCGTATGCATGTTGATTACTTTTATGTTGATACCTTCATTTTTTAAGATCTCCCATGCTTCCAGGGCCACCCCTGTCATCAGGCCGCAGGCCATAACGGTACAGTCATTTCCGTCTTTTAAGATGGCAGCTTTGCCCAACTCAAATTTGTAGTCCTCACCAAACAACACCGGAACAGCCAACCGGCCCAGCCTGATATAGACAGGCCCTTTTATTTCCAACGCCGCCTGTACGGCCGCTTCCGTTTCCGGCCCATCCGCCGGCACAATGACAGTCATGTTGGGAATGGTGCGCATCAGGGAAATATCCTCCACCGACTGGTGGGACGCGCCGTCTTCCCCAACGCTGATACCGGCATGGCTGGCGGCAATTTTTACATTTAAGTTGGGATAGGCAACCGAGTTCCTGATTTGTTCAAACGCCCGCCCGGACGCAAAAACGGCAAAAGAACTGACAAAAGGTATTTTCCCGGCAGCTGCCAGACCGGCTGCCGTGGCCACCATGTTCTGCTCCGCTACGCCCATGTCGAAAAAACGGTCAGGAAATTCCCTGGCAAAATCAATGGTCTTGGTGGATTTGGCCAGGTCGGCATCCAGGACCACTATATCTTTATTGATATGGCCCAGTTTTTTCAAAGCTCGTCCGTACGCTTCTCTGGTGGCGATTTTACTCATTTTGTTCTACCTCCCCCTGTAGTTCTGCCAGGGCCTGCTGAACCTGTTCCGCATCAGGTGCCGAACCATGCCAGCCAACTTCGTTTTCCATAAAGGATATTCCTTTGCCCTTTACGGTATTGGCTATAATCATTGCAGGTTTTCCTTTTACCCGGCGCGCTTCCTGAAGGGCTGAGATAATTTGTTTAAAATCATGGCCGTCAATAACTACCACATGCCACCCGAACGCTTGCCATTTATCGGCCACAGGTTCCGGTGACATTACTTCGCAGGTTGGCCCGTCAATCTGCAGACCATTGTGGTCAAGAATACCGACCAGGTTATCCAGTTTATAATGGGCGGCCGCCATGGCTGCCTCCCATATCTGCCCTTCCTGAATCTCACCGTCGCCCAGTAAAGCATAAACCCGGAAATCCTTCCTGTCTATTTTACCGGCCAGGGCCATCCCCACTGCAGTTGATAACCCCTGCCCCAGGGAGCCTGTTGACATTTCCACGCCGGACAGGTGTTTCATGCTGGGGTGCCCCTGCAGGCGTGAATTGATTTTTCGCAAAGTATGCAACTCATCAACAGGGAAAAAACCTTTTTCCGCCAAAGCAGCATAAAGAACGGGGGCCGCATGCCCTTTACTCAAAACAAAACGGTCCCGGTCCGGCCACTGGGGTTCTTCGGGCCTGATGCGCATTTCATGAAAATAAAGGGTGGTAACAATATCGGCAGCGGACAGAGAGCCTCCGGGATGCCCGGATTTTGCCTCCCCAACCATGCGAATAATATGCTGCCGAATCGTATTAGCCTTGCGGGCCAGCTCCTGCAGTTTGGCTTCATTCATAAAACCGTCACTCCTTTCCAACTATGCAATGCTTCCCTTGAACCCCTCGCCAAGCACCTCATGGACATCGGTCAATATTACAAAGGCCCGGGGATCAATTTGATGAACTAATTCTTTTAAGCCGGAAATCTCGGCCCGGGTGACCACTGACAGAATGACTTTTTTGTCTGTTCCTGTATAAAAACCTGTTCCATGTAAGGCCGTAGCCCCCCGGTCAAGCTTCTCCAGTATCGCCTGCCCAATCTCTTCGGCATTATCAGATATAATCAGCGCCGCTTTAGCGCTACCGAAACCTTCCTGCACCACGTCAATCACCCGGGCGGTCAGGAAAACAGTCAGTAGGGCGTATAAAGCCAGTTCGGCGTTAAATACATAACCGGCTGCTATGATAACCATAGCATCAATACCGAAAAGTATCAACCCGACACTGGCCCAAACCAGGTACTTATTGACAATCGCCGCAGCCAGGTCAGTGCCGCCCGTGGTTGCCTTATAACGAAAAACTAACCCCAGACCTATGCCAACAGCTATTCCTCCATATATGGAAGCCAGTAACGGCTGGTGTGTGGGCACCGGAACATAAGGAGCCAGCAGGTCAACAGCCACGGACAGGGCAATTGTTCCGTACAGGGAACGAACGCCAAACCCGAAACCCAGCGTTTTAATGGCCGTGAGGAAAAGCGGAACATTTATCAACAGCATGGCCATCCCCACCGGCACTCTGAAAAGATAATATAAAAGCGTGGCAATGCCGCTTACACCGCCGGCAGCAATTTTATTAGGCACCAGGAACATATCCAGGCCCAAGGCCATAATTACAACTCCAACGGTGATCCCTATATAATCCCTTACTACCTTTGCAGTCATAAAAAATTCACCTCTGGAAGGAGCAGTAATACTATTCTTCCTCAACTGCAGGCTTTTTAGGCAGGATTGTCCCTTTTTATCCGGCTCTTCAAATAGGCCGCTATAAACTCATCAATCTCTCCGTCCATAACGGCCTGTACGTTGCCGGTTTCAACACCGGTCCGGTGGTCCTTGACCAGGCTATATGGATGAAAAACATAGGAGCGAATCTGACTGCCCCAGGCAATCTCCTGCTGTTCACCCCGCAATTTGTTCAATTCTTCTTCCTTTTTTTTAATCTCCAGGTCCAAAAGTTTTGCCTGCAGCAACTTCATGGCTTTCAGACGATTACTGTGCTGGGAACGTTCATTCTGGCACTGGACCACAATGCCTGTAGGAATATGTGTAATCCTGACAGCCGAATCAGTCTTGTTGACATGCTGCCCCCCGGCACCACCGGAACGAAAAGTGTCTATACGTAAGTCAGCCGGGTCAATAACAATTTCCGTCTCATCATCTACCTCCGGCAGGACATCCACGGAAGCAAAAGATGTATGCCGCCGTCCGGAAGCATCAAAAGGAGAAATCCGCACCAACCTGTGGACGCCTTTTTCCGATTTCAAGTAACCATAGGCATAAGGCCCTTCAATAGAAATACTGGCACTTTTTATGCCGGCTTCATCTCCAGGCAATAAATCCAAGGTGTCTATTTTATAACCTTTTTCTTCCGCCCACCGCGTATACATCCGCAGGAGCATCTGCACCCAGTCCTGGGCCTCTGTACCACCGGCTCCTGCATGCAGGGAAATGATGGCATTGCCTTTATCGTATTTGTCTCCCAGTAGCAGGGTTAATTCGGCCTGTTCTATATTGTGCCGCAAATGCCTGATATCCCGGGCGACTTCTTTTTCAATTTCGTCCGGGTCGTCATCTTCCATGCCCAATTCCCAGAGGGTATAAACATCATCATACTGCCTTTTCAGGGTATTGTACAACTCGACGGTATCTTTAAGGTCATTGATTTCGCGCATTACTTTCTGCGCTTCCACCGGGTTGTCCCAAAATCCCTGTTCAGCCGTTTTTTCTTCCAGTACGTTTACTGCCCGAACTTTACCGGCTATGTCAAAGAGAAACCCTCAATTCTTCCAAACGTTCAGCCAGTTCAATCAAATCCCGTTTTAAATCCGCTATCAATTTTAACCCTCCAAAATCCTGTTTAATATAGTAACAAAATTAGCTACTATTGACTCTACTTTCCACAATACTTTTTATTATACTTTTTAGACTGTTTTTTGTCAAAAATAACAGGCCTGCTGCAGCCGCCGGCCTAAATTACAAATTTTGGCTTTTTTTCTAGATTGGACCTGGTCCTGGCTTCGTGGAAGTTATCCGCGATGGACCCGCCCATTCCGTATCCCACCCGAAACTCAAATCCTGTCCGCGCTTTGACAGCGTCCGTTATTCTTTTGATTATCAGCCGAATAATGTTTTCGTCCTCAACGTTGGTTATAATCACGAACTCATCGCCTCCTACCAGTCCTACCACATCCCTTTCCCGTTTCCTGTCCTGAACGCGGACAACAGACCTGATGGTATTCAATATCTCCCTTTTTGTCCCCTGCACTTCGTATTCACTGTGCAACTGGACAAATTTGCCAAAGCATTTTAAATCTAACAGGATTACCGTTGCCCCAGCCCTGATTTTTATATTCAGTAGCTTTAACCTGGGATCTTCAGGTCCCGCCACCCCTATGACCAGTTCTTTTACCAGTTCGTCTTCCATTTTCTCCGGCTCTGCCAATAAGTAAATCTTGCCCTGAAACTTCCGCTCAATAGCACACAACTGGTCAAGAACGGCCACTGCCTGGGCCAGGTTGCTGCCTTTGGCCGCATACTGCTCCGGCCGAAAACAAAGTATATCATCACATATCATCGGAGCCAAAGAAAGGGCCAGGGCAATTTTCTTTAACACCTGAGGGTATATTTTTACATGATGATGTAAAGCAATGGCTTCAATAATACCGGATTTTATATTATACGTTTCGGATATCCGCACACTCTTGACCAGGTGCCGGTGTATGGGCTCTTTATACTCGACCCAGCCGGGAACATGTTTTTTCAGGTTTTTGGGCGGCTTGTTCTTTTTCACGGATTGGGGCTCAAAAAACGAATCATCTATTTCCGGCCCTTTGCCTATGTCGTGAAAAAGCACAGCCGTAATTAAGTCTGCTTTGTCGATACCTAATTCAATAAGGATCTCCTCTCCAATCATTTCTGCAAATTCAGCCATGCGTAAAACATGATGCAGTTGGTTTTCCCCCAATGATATCAAATCCGCCAGTTTAAAAAGCTCCTGTACCTCAAAAAAGCGATTAATCAGTGGAATTAACCGGGGCCGTACCAGAGCCTTAACAACGCACATCAACAGGTCACGTTCACAGTAAGGCCTGTCGCAATCACCGTTTCCCCGGCACCCGTTTTTCTCTCCTTGATACATTAATTTCAACTGCATAAAACTCCCTCTTTCCAAAATCCCCCACCATTGGCTGTATTAATATAATTAGTCGATTCCTTGTTTTTTCCTGCTTAATTAAGCAAAAAAGGATGCCGGAATAGGGCATCCTTGGTTAGTATAAGTAAAACTGGCTCATGGACTGCTATTATTGCTTTTTTGTGATTCCATGCTGTTACCGGTCCCCTGTACATTTTCGCCCTGGGACTGGGCATTTTTGTCGCCATTGGGCTCCGCCAGGTTTAGTACAGTACGTAACACCACAATATCAACGCGTCTGTTCATGGCCCGGTTGGCTTCACTGGTATTAGGCACCAGCGGCCTGTATTCCCCGTATCCTGTCGCCGACAGGCGCTTCGGGTCAAAGCCCACCCGGTCTATCAAAAATTTCACCACATTGGTGGCCCTGGCCGTGGAAAGTTCCCAGTTGGAAGGAAACTTGGCCGTCCTGATGGGCAGGTCACAGGTATGTCCTTCAATCCTGAGGTTATTGGGCATGTTTTTTAACACCTGGCCAATTTTTATCAGCACTTCCTGGGCCCGTGGATTGATTTCCGCCGAACCCATAGCAAAGAACATGGTTTCTTTAAGGCTGATGACAAGCCCGCGTTCCTCGTAGGCAACCACAACTTTCCCGCCCAGGTTTTGGCCCTTTATATAGGCGTCTAACTGTTCCTTCGCCTTTTGCATTTCTTCCATTTCCTTTTTCTGGGTGCCTTCAGACTGTCCGGGGATTACCACTGGGCCGGGGGCCTCGCCGATAAAGTAACCGCTGTTCTGCCCGACCAACGCCCTGCTCAGGGAGGAAGACAACTGGGCAAACTTCTTGGCATTAACGTTGCTGATAGTGTACATGACGATAAAAAATATCATTAATAATGTGATTAAGTCAGCATATGTAATCAACCACCGCTCGTGGTTGGGCGCCTTTTCCGGCTCCTTGGCCCGTTTGCCCATATCTTACACCTCTTTTTGCGTTTCCTTTCTTACCTTGGCCGACAGGAAGGCCCTCAGTTTCTCGCCCACTATACTCGGGTTGTCACCTGCCTGGATAGATAATATTCCTTCCAGGGCCACTTCCTTGATGAAGCGTTCCTGTTTACTCTTCAGCTTCAGTTTATGTCCCATGGGCAGCCATAATATGTTAGCCGAAGAAACACCATACAAAGTGGCGATAAAAGCGGAAGCAATAGCGGGACCTAAGCTTTCAGGATCTGAAAGGTTGCCTAAAACGTGTACCAGCCCCATTACGGTACCGATAATACCCATTGTCGGCGCATAACCACCCGCTGATTCAAAGATATCAGCTCCGATTTTATGCCGCTGGTCCATAAATTCAATCTGTGTTTCCAGGATGTCCCTGACCAGCGCCGGATCCGTTCCGTCTACTACCAGTTGGATGCCCTGGCGTAAGAAATCATCCTCAATGTTGGCCGTTTCCCTTTCCAGGGAAAGGAGCCCTTCCCGCCGGGCCTTTTCCGCAAACCCTACCAACGTTACAATCAGTTCGTTCACCTCGTATTTATGCTCCTTAAAAACTATCCTCAAAAGAGCAGGAATCGATTTGATATCTTCCATCTTAAAACTGGCCACCGTGGCGCCAATCGTACCGCCAAAAACGATCAGGGCAGCAGAACCGGCCAATAGAGAACTTACATGTCCCTTTTCTGCTACAAAACCACCTACCAAAGAAAGTAAGCCAAATATAATTCCCAATATTGAGGTTAAATCCACCCTATAACCACCTGCACTTTATTAGTTTTAAATAAGACCAAATAATATTTATTGATGTCATGTTTTATTATTGGCTACCGAACCATGTTTTTCCTCCCTGCATCTACAAGTTATGACAAAATTTTGCGCCTTCCCGCATCGTTGACACCCCTTAACTTTAATTAGTATCGAGATTTTTCACTAAGAACTTTATAGCCGGCGCATAACTTTTTCCAAAAATAGAATAAAAAAAGCGCGCTTCGGTCAATCTCCTTAGCGCGCGATTTCAAGTATTTCATACCCCCTCAAGCGGGAGTCATTTTCCTTCTGTTGACGCTCCACAACATTTCTTGTACTTTTTGCCGCTGCCGCAAGGGCAAGGGTCATTGCGGCCCACTTTCTTTCCAACCCGTACCGGCTGCCGCGGCTCTTCTTCGGCGTACCTGTTTTCGACAACATTATGATGCTGAACTGCCGGTTGCTCCACAACACTGACCCGGAAGATGTACCTGACCACATCTTCCTGAATGCTGAAGATCATGTTCTGGAACATCTCATAACCTTCAAATTTGTATTCCACCAGCGGGTCTTTCTGGCCATAGGCCCGCAAACCGATACCCTGACGAAGCTGATCCATGGCATCCAGGTGGTCCATCCATTTTTCATCAACCACCCGCAGCAACACCGCTCTTTCAATCTCCCGCAGGGTGTCAGCACCAAGTTCCTTTTCGCGGGCCTCATATAATGCCACTGAACGTTCAAAAAGTAACTCCTTGATCTCATCCCGGCCCATGTCTTCCAGGTCGGCAGCTTTAATGTCATGGTGTGGCAGGTACAACTGTTCACTGTAGCGCAGGAGCCCTTCCAAATCCCATTCCTCGGGGTGGACCCCCTTGTTGCAATAAACATCGAGGGCTCCGTCAATCAAGGTCTCGATCATCTGTATAATCGTTTCTTTAAGGTTTTCTCCTACCAGAACCCTTCGTCGCTGCTCATAAATAACTTCCCGCTGCTTATTCATAACATCGTCGTATTCAAGAACGTGTTTTCTGATGTCAAAGTTCCTGTTCTCCACCCGTTTTTGGGCAGCTTCAATAGAACGGGTGATAATAGGGTGCTCTATCGGAACATCCTCTTCCATACCCAGCTTATCCATTAACCCGCTGATATTATCGGAGCCAAATAACCGCATCAGGTCGTCTTCCAGCGAGATGTAGAACCTGGTGGAACCCGGGTCTCCCTGCCGGCCCGCCCGGCCGCGCAACTGGTTATCAATACGCCTGGATTCGTGGCGCTCCGTGCCAATTATATGAAGACCGCCCAGTTCAACCACCTTCCGGTGTTCATCATCGGTAATCTTTTTATATTTTTCAACAAGTTGGGCAAAGGTTTCCGGGTCTTCGTCAGGTTCTTTGCCTATTCTCCGCATTTCATCATGGGCCAGGTATTCGGGGTTCCCCCCCAGCAAAATATCGGTGCCCCGACCCGCCATGTTGGTTGCAATGGTCACCGCACCCAGCCTGCCCGCCTGGGCGATGATATCTGCCTCTTTTTCATGATATTTGGCGTTCAAAACATTGTGCTTAATGCCTTTTTTCTTAAGCATTTGGCTAAGTTCTTCCGATTTTTCTATGGATATGGTACCTACCAATACAGGCTGTCCCTTGGCATGGCGTTCGGCAATTTCCTCCACTACTGCCCTGAACTTGGCAGCCTCAGTCTTATAGACGGCGTCAGGCAGGTCTTTCCGAATCATCGGTTTATTGGTGGGAATGACCACTACATCTAGACCGTATATTTTCCTGAACTCTTCTTCTTCTGTTGCGGCCGTACCCGTCATACCCGCCAGTTTTTCGTACATCCGGAAATAATTCTGAAAGGTAATGGTAGCCAGGGTCTGGGATTCTCTTTCGATTTTAACCCCTTCCTTGGCTTCAATGGCCTGGTGCAGTCCTTCGCTGTACCGCCGGCCGAACATCAAACGGCCTGTAAACTCGTCAACAATTATAACCTCTCCATCCTTGACCACATAATCGCGGTCTCTTTTCATCAGGGCATGGGCCTTCAAAGCCTGATTTAAATGGTGGGTGAGTTCAATCTTGTCATCATCATAAAGATTATCTACGCCAAGCATCTTTTCGGCCTTGGCTATGCCCGATTCAGTCAGGGTTACGATATGGGCCTTTTCATCCACTGTATAATCTTCATCTTTAACCAGTTTGGGAACAATTTTGGCCATTACGTAATATAAATCCGTTGCTTTATCTGCCTGGCCCGAAATAATCAGGGGGGTTCTCGCCTCGTCGATGAGGATGCTGTCCACTTCGTCAACGATGGCATAATAAAGGTCCCTCTGGACCAGTTGTTCTTTACTCAAGGCCATGTTGTCCCTAAGGTAATCGAAGCCGAATTCGTTGTTGGTACCGTAAATAATATCAGCATTATAGGCAGCCTTTTTTTGCGCATAGTCCTGGCCATGAACGATTAACCCCACAGACAGGCCGAGAAATTTATAAATACGACCCATCCACTCACTGTCCCGGGTAGCCAGGTAATCGTTAACGGTAATTACATGCACTCCCCTGCCGGTAAGCGCATTCAGGTAAGCAGGCAGAGTGGCCACCAGCGTCTTGCCCTCACCGGTTTTCATCTCGGCAATCCGCCCCTGGTGCAGAACAATGCCGCCTATCAACTGCACATCAAAATGGCGCATGCCTAAAACCCGCCGTGATGCTTCCCGGACAACAGCAAAAGCCTCCGGCAGGATGTCGTCCAAGCTTTCTCCCCTGGCTAAGCGCTCTTTAAATTCCGGCGTCTTGGCCTTCAAACGGTAATCGGCCAAAGCCTTGATTTCCGGCTCCAGAGCATTTATTTGATCAACAACCTTTTGCAGTTTCTTTATTTCCTTGGCATTGTCATCGAAAAAATTTTTTAAAAACCCAAGCATTGTTACACCTCTTTTTAATTTAAATAAAACCGTAATTCTTACAATTTCAGGAATTCATTATATCCCATTGTATCATCTTTAGAAGGCCTTTTCAAGGGGCGGAAGTACCTGGTAAACCGCCATTAGCCAAAGAGCCTCCGGTTCCGACCGGCCAAGGCATCTACCGTACTGCCGGCCACACACCTTCCACCGCGCCATGAGCTTGATTTGGGCAAATATCCTGACACAGAAACCCCGGTTTTTAGCATACGGTTTTTTACAGTTTTCCGTTTATATGGGTAAACTTGATATAATCACCTTTATTTTTCATAGCGTTAATAATTAAATAAAAAGCCCCTATATCTATAACGATATCCCCGATACTTATCAATTCATTTTGGTAAGGTAACGGACAAAAAATCTGATCCGCCAACCACTTCAATTTTGTACTGTCCGATATCAACCCATGAGTACCGCTGTTTCCTTTTTCCAGGGCCTGCAACACGGCCGGCGGCAATAAGTCAGCCCTCACCGGCATCAGACCCTGATTCAGCATAATTACCAAAAAGTTCATAAAAACTCCCAGGCCTAACAATTTGATGCCCGGAACCGCTCTGTTCAGGAAAAGTCCTATAAACAATGGCAGATAGGAAAATAAATGAATATAACCCCTGTAATCAACTGCCCATTGAACACCCTTGCCCACGAGATAGTTTAATGCTGACTGGAGGATGAAAGATAAAAAAAATAATTCTATGTGTTTTAAAGAAAGATGCTTAAGATTAAAGAGGCTCCCCCCTACCAAGGCTCCAATGACAATGGCTACAACCACCGTTTCAAGTAACAAACTAAATCTCCCCCTGTCTATGCAGAACTTTTTTAAACACTTTTACTACCTGCGGGTCAAACTGTTTACCTGCCAAAGACTCCAGTTCCGCCAGGGCCTCTGCCTTAGTTTTGGCCTTCCGGTATGGCCGGTCCGTCGTCATGGCGTCAAAAGCGTCAACCACCGCCAAGATACGGGCCCCTTCCGGTATATCATAACCTCGCAGGCCTGCCGGATAACCAGTGCCGTCAAAACGTTCATGGTGAAATCGGACTATGTCAGCCCCACTGCTCAAAAAATTTATTTTTTCTATTATCTTGGCGCCGATTAAGGAATGACGTTTGACCTCTGCATATTCGTCCGCCGTTAAAGCTTCAGGTTTATTCAGAATCCTATCTTTGATGCCGATTTTTCCGGCATCGTGGAGGAGGGCTATATAATGGAGCCTGGTTAATTCCTTGTCAGTATATCCGATATCCCTGGCTATCGCCAATGCATATCCCGCCACCCGTTCCGCATGTCATCGCACATGCGGATCTTTGACTTCAATGACTGCTACTAGGGTTTTCACCGTATTAAGGTAACTCTGGCGGATGTTCGTATACAGCCGAAAGGCATAGTTAACCAGCATAACCGGTACGAAAAAGAGTAACACAAAAAACAGCCTGTTTTGAGTTTCCACCGAATTAAATATATATGGTATTAAGTAGGCCAAAGGAGCCAGCACAAAAAAATTCAGCGATATTTCTTTACCAATTTCCAACCATTCATCTTTGAAGGGAATTTTCCTCTTGCGGCCCGCATATTGGACAACGGCCAATAAAGTAATATCAGTTATAAAATAAGCCATGGTAGCTGCTATAAAACCGAATATAGTATCAGTTGCCAAATTATAGGCCAACCCGGCAGCCGCAACGGTACAGGTACTAAGTGCAGCGTTGAAAAGGCTGTTATAAAACGGCCATTTCCTTTCTATTGCCAGTTTGACGGTATTTACCAAAAACACGGTCATAAACGTTGTCAGTATAGCAACGCTCATTCCAAATAACTGAATAACCACCAGCTCAATGATAAAGGCAAGCGAATATTCAATATTTACCGACAGCCTGATCCTGAAGGCATTAGATATCAACAGGAGTACAACAAACAGGGATAAGTCAGTCCACGAATGGAGTATAACTTCCTGATTGCCAAATAAAAACAAAAGTGTAAATCCGCCGACAATGATCAATATTTTATATACTTTGTCCAATATAAGCTGCACCGGTTTTAAGCTAACCATCAAATCACCCGTATTTCCCGTTACTCAGATGCCGGCAATACAGAATCACAGTTGGTTGGCGCCTGTATCTTACGCTTTTCATCCATTACGCTTAAAAACGCCTTGACGACCTGTGGGTCAAACTGCTGTCCAGACATTTCTTCAAGTATGGCAAAAGCTTCATGAAAACTTTTTCTCGGTCGGTAAGCCCGGTCAGACGTCATGGCATCAAAAGCGTCGGCAACACTGATAATACGTGCTCCCAACGGAATATCTTCTCCCGATAGCCCATGGGGATAACCCCCACCGGCATATTGTTCGTGGTGATATAAAATATATTCCTTGCTTACGGCCAGGTCTTCCATCGCCTCTATTATTTTGGCCCCCAGCCCGGAATGACCTTTAATAATCTCAAACTCTTCTGCTGTCAGTTTGTCCCTTTTACACAGTATATCATCGCTAATCCCTATTTTGCCGACATCGTGCAGCAAAGCCATATGTTGGATCATTTCCACCTGGTCTTCCGGAAGCTTCATCGCCCTAGCAATAAGAGATGCATACTCAGCAACCCGTTCCGAATGGCCCCTGGTATACCTGTCTTTAGCATCAATAGCACTGGCAAGGGCTTCCAAAGTGTTAAAATATATTTCACGTAGATCCATATAAGCTTTAAAAATAAATCTAGCAAGTAATAATGGAATAAAAAATAAAACTATTCCTAGAAAACCTATATATTGATAAACCTTAGCCATTAACAAACCTAAAGGAGCTAACAAAAGAAAATTAGGCAATAACCAGCGAATATTGGTCATCCAAATAGTGCGTAAAGAAATTTTCTGAGATAGCGCCAGTATAATTGAAACTGCAGTACAGTTAACAATTATGTAAGTCACTGCTGAACTACTAAGGGGTAATAAGTTATTAAATTCTGCACCTGCATTATTCCCATTGAATAATTGAAAAACTACACCCGCTGTTCCTACAGCTAATACAACCTGGGCACAATTAAATAAAACTTTGTACCAAGGGCTTTTGTCTATCTTAAATAATTTACGTAATACTATTGCAACAACCATTATGCATACTGAAATGGCGGGACCAAACAAGATTATACTGGCATAATCAACTGCCATCGAAACAGTAACATAACCACCGCGTGGTAAAGATACCGGCAAGGAGTCAACAAATATAGCTAATAATAAAAAGAACACAAAACCCTGAACATTATAACTATTTATTTCAATAGTTGGAATTAAACTTACTAAAAGAAATGCTGCTAATAACACCACAAAAACAATATAAAGTTTTATACTTAGAGAAAACGTCTTCATAAAAACCCACCTAACAAATAAAAGGACCGACAAGTACTTTAGTTTTTACCACCATAATCTGGCACCACCGGCTAATACTAAAGTAACGATAGCCAAAACAACTTTAGCAATAGTTTTCATGTAAAGTTAACCTCCCGTCTTCTCTGACTCGACCTTTTCCCGCTAAGAATGGTCGGTTGTGCTCCGCTCGGGTAGGTTTCTCGCTCTGCTCATAAATGTTTACTGCATAAAACTTTACAGAAACATTAAAGTTTGGCCTATCTACTGTCGGTCCTTAATAAAACATTTTCCATTAAAATTACTATTTTATTGTCCATTATTCATTAAGCAGCAGCGCCAGCTTTCTGTTAACTGCCGACAAAGTTGCTTTCACCGTAGCCTCCCGGTCATCCTCTTTAATGTACGCCGTTCCAATCAAACGGTCTTCGCCTAGATTAGTGACCAAGGCAACTGATACAACTACTGCCTGATGCCGGGCCAAGGTAACCAAAGTCAAATCCTCCACCACAAAGTTGCAGATCCCGGCCAGATAATCTTCCAGAGCTGCCGCAGTGGCCATGGCTACAACCCGTAGCTTGTTAGTTGCGGAACTGGGACCGGAAGCAGTCCCTTCAATTACGTTATCGCCTATCTGCAGTTGCACCCGGGCCTCAGTACGGCGGTCAATGGTTGAGAGGTGAACTGCCACAATTTTAGGCCTTATTTCTGTGCCGGCACACCCATTGTTATTCTCGTCATGGATTTGGGCAACACTGATTTTTTTGTGGTCAACGGTTATACCGAACTGAGCCATAAAAGCTGACTCAATATCACGCACTATCTGTTTGGGGTTCCTACTGGATCCTGACAAAACATGAATTTCTTCTATTTCACCTTTATCATTCTTTATCACCTTTGCTGAAACGACATCGCGCATCTGGCGGATTAGTGCTTCACCTTCATCTATATAGTCGGCGTCTTTTCCGTCAAGAACCATGCTGATCCCTCACTTTGGCATATAGAAATACATATTTTTAATTTTTCTACTTTACTATGTTTTTTCCTCTTTTTCTCCAACCTTAATTATTATAAAATTTTCTACAATTTCCACCTTATAACGACAAAAAAATAAGAGACCGCTTTTGATTATAACGGTCTCACGATGTTGACAAAGATATTCTTTGTCATCGGCATTTCGAGTTTAGAATTCGGGTTCGATTAAACCGTAATTGCCGTCTTTCCTCTTATACACAACATTGACTTCCTCAGTTTCAGCATTGGAAAATACAAAGAAATTATGGCCCAGCATATTCATTTGCAGGACAGCTTCATCAACAGGCATGGGTTTTATAGCGAAACGCTTTGTTTTTACTATGCGCGGTTCATCTTCATCAGCTCCAGCGGCCGGAGCCTCAACAGGGCTACCGGTTTTCGTCCTTTTGCTCATAATTTTGGTTTTATACTTATTGATTTGTCTTTCCAGCTTTTCTATGACTAAATCAATAGAAGCGTACATATCGCCCGTTGCTTCTTCACCCCTGAGAATCATACCGTTGACAGGCATAGTCACCTCTACCTTATGGGTGTCTTTTTCCACCACCAGAGTAACCTGGACTTCCAGTTCGTTGTCAAAGAACTTCTCCAGCTTACTCAGCCTTTTTTCTACATATTCTTTTAATGCCGGTGTGACATCAATATTTTTGCCTCTTACATTCAATTTCATAAGCAGCGCTCCTTTCAGTCAGTATCTTTAAATTATTATTCCCTTATTTCCATGAAAATCCTGCATTTTTAGAAAAAATATAGCGGTTCTAATTTAAAAACCCCAGGGAGCTACCTGGGGTTAGAAATTGTCATTTGAAATTATAACTTAACTACGTTTGCCGCTTGAGGCCCACGAGCACCTTCCACAATTTCAAATTCGACTTCCTGTCCTTCAGCCAAGGTCTTGAATCCTTCTTCTTGAATAGCAGAGAAGTGAACGAATACATCGCCACCGTCTTCTCTTTCAATGAAGCCGAATCCTTTCTCCTGGTTGAACCACTTAACTTTACCTAACATACTTTACATTCCCCCTAAATATTTCTTACCGCGAGCCTTAGGCAAACTCACTTGCTTAATCATAACACAAGCGCTAAAATGTGTCAATATAGAAACCGAAAAATACCTTTATTGGCGCGTGTTTAGCAAATTTTCATTAATTTGCACCCGAATTTGTGTTCCTGCTCGCCAATAATGTGGAAAAACATCTGTGGATAATGTGGATAAGTCTGTTAATAAGTGTGATTATTTATGTGAAAGTGTGGACAAATTTTATTCGCTTTGTGGAAAACAAAAAGCCCAAACCGGAAATCAGGTTTGGGATCCGAATAAGCTTATTTTTTCTTATCAAAAAATACGGGTTCAGGAAACATTTCGGGACGGTCAAGGTATGCTTGCTGAAATTCCCGATACTGCTTGATCTGTTTTAGCTCCTGGCTGATACTTATTTTATGTTCTTCCATTATCTTCATGTTCTGTCGGTCCCATGTCACGATCTCCTTTAATAGGTCCTTTATTTTCTGCGTCTCTTCTTCCAACTTCCGTCTTAACTGAGGGTAAATCAGGTCCTGTACCTTGGCCAGGTTAAATTCCTTAAGGTGCAGTAATTCCACGACTTCTTTTTTATGCGGTTCCATGTCGGAGTTTATTTCATTTATATTCTTTATTATGTCCGCTCTTGCGTCTAAAGCCTTGTCAATTTCCTGCCAGTTGTCCGTTTCAATAAGCTCCCTTAACTGCCGGGATAGGTTTCGTAGCTGTTCATAAAACACACTCTGTTGCTGATAGCCATTGATTATATGTTCGATGTGACTGTTCAGGTTTTTAACCTTCAATATTTACACCGCCTGCCACAAGGTTTTTTCTTTCCTTACATTTCACCGCGGCTTCCGCCCAGACTTCCCTCAGTTCCTGAACTTGTCCGAGGACTTCCGTTATAATATCCGGGTCTTTTTTTATATTGGCCTGGACAAGCCTGCGATTCCAGTAATCATAGATATTGCGGAGATTAAAGGCAATTTCTCCTACACTCAGATCCAAACTTACCATTAGCTCATTTATTATATCTTGTGTCTTGCCAATATATTTGTTTGCATCTTCCATGTTTTTCCGGAAGACAGCCTCTCTTGCCTGGTGAAGAAATTTTATTGCCCCATCATACAACATGACAACCAACTGTTCCGGGCTAGCCGTCTGCACAGAGATCTGTTTGTACTGGCTATACGGATTTACCTGCATGAACACCCCACCTTTAAAATGAAAACTTTTTATAGCTCCAACTGTTTCACAAAACAGTTACAGTTAAAATATCGTCATTTACCAGCCATTTCTTTAGAAAAATCCTCAAAATCTGCGGAAAAATCTTGCTATACTACCTCTCCTTCAACCATACTAAGTTTTATAAATTCATCTTTCGCTATATCCACAGAGGCTTTCCTGCCGATTAACAGGTTGTAATAACGGGGATGAATTCCTAATCCGGGCCGCTTGAGCCCCAGATTGTTTTCCGTAAATAGTTCACCTGCCTTTATTTCTTTGGCGGCCACAACGCTTTTACGGGCTGCTTTTCGTACCTCCCATTCATCATCTGAACATCGCTTTATACCGTCACCCAGGGCCGCTTCCACATGCCGGATACTTTTTACCATGGCAGCAAATTCTTCCGGTTCTAAAGAAGCTTTATGATCCGGGCCCGGCAGGTTTCGGTCCAGGGTAAAATGTTTTTCAATTATTTCCGCTCCCAATGCTGCTGCCGCAACAGCAATTTCAATTCCCTCTGTATGGTCCGAGTATCCTACAGGCAATCGAAAAGCATGTCGTAATGATATCATCGCCCGCAAATTCACATTTTCCTTTTTCGCCGGGTAATTGGAAGTACAGTGCAGCAAGGTTACCTTGGATTTATCGTTAAATACGCTAACTGCTTCTTCGACTTCGGCCAAACCGGCCATGCCCGTGGAAATAATAACTTTTTGGCCTGTATCATTGATCCGCTGCAAAAGCGGAATATTGGTAAGGTCGCCGGAAGATACTTTAATGGCTTCCAAACCAATTTTTTTAATCATTTCCAGGCTGGCAAAATCAAAAGGAGTGGCAATAAGTTCCAGGTCGAGTTTACGGCATAAGTCTCTGATAAACAAAATATCCTCATATGCTAACTCATATTGCTTCAGCATATCGAACTGAGTTTTGAATTCAGGCGCTGTCTCCTTCTGGTACCTGGCTTTGTCCGCTGAAACCAGCACCATGTCTTCCGGCTTGAAAACCTGTATTTTTACTGCATCAACCCCACATTCCTTTGCCGCCTGGAGCAGCTTGCCGGCCAGGTCCCGCGAACCATTGTGGTTGACTCCGATTTCAGCAATTATTTTTACTCCCATATGTGCCTCCATATTACTTATGTTTTGCCCATAACCGTTCAAAATTTATATCTAATGATACGGGCCGGATTCCCTGCCACTACCGAGTTGTCCGGTACATCTTCTATTACGACACTTCCTGCTCCGATGGTGGCCTCCTTACCTACCTTAATATTTTGAATAATTGTGCTGCCCGCCCCAATAAAACCTAAATCCCCAACTTGAACTCCTCCGGAGAGGCACGCTCCCGGCGCAATGTGGCAATGGTCGCCAATTCGACAATCATGTTCAATTATGGCGCCACTGTTAACAATAGAGTTTATTCCAATAACCGTATTAACGTTGACAATGCTCCCCGCCATTATCACAGTGCCTGCCCCGATTGTCACCGTTTCATCTACCTTAGCCGTTGCGGATACAATAACAGGTAAACTGAACCCCTTTTCGGTAACCAGCCTGCACAGCCGTTGCCGGTTAGCATTGTCACCAGTGCTGCCTACTGTAACCAAGGCCAGGTGAACACCGCTGTCATAAATACGGTCCAAATCGCGGTCTCTGCCTAACACAGGGAGGTCCAGACCAATTGAATCCCTTTCATCAATAACCCCAACCACCTCAAACTTACCCAACTGCTTGATCTGGGCCAACACCGCCCTGCAATGTCCACCGCCGCCTACCAAAACCAGCTTCTGTTTATCCAAGCAAAACCCTCCTTATCGTCAAGGCGGCCTTTTTTGTAACCTCGTCACTGTTTAAAGTTGAGCTGGGCAGACAAATACCGTGCTCGTAAATATCCCGGGCATGAGGACATGGTCTGGCATATTCCCGTAGATAAGGCATATCGCTGACCGGCATAAAAACCCTTCTGGTAGGAATCCCCTCCTCAGCCAGAGCCGCAGCCAGTTTAACCGCCTTAACAGTGCTGACCCGCAAACAGCTCAGCCAGTGGGCGCTCTCTCCTCCCTGGCATTCACTCTGAAACTGCAAACCGGGTATATCTCCGAGAGTCTCCCTGTAAATCACAGCATATCTTTTTTTCCTGGCCAGGAGTTCCCTGAAACGGGACAACTGGGCTAATCCCAGGGCCGCCTCAATGTTGGTCATCCGGTAATTAAAACCCATTTCCGGATGATAGTAACCATGGGCTGCATCCCGGGCCTGGTTGACCAAAAACTTTACCCACTGTGCCCGTTCCCTGTCACCGGTAACCAGCATTCCGCCACCGCCTGTGGTGATAAGCTTATTACCGTTGAAACTGAAACAGCCAAAATCACCGAAGGTTCCTGTATAATGCCCGTTGAATAAGGCGCCCAGGCTTTCCGTAGCGTCCTCAATAACATAAAGGTTGTATCTTCGGGCAATTTCCATAATGGCGTCCATCTGACAGGGGTTTCCATACAAATGTACCGGAATAACCGCCCTGGTATTCTCAGTAACCGCCTGCTCCAATCCGACCGGATCAATATTCCATGTAGCCGGATCCACATCTACAATGACCGGCCTGGCCCCCACGTAAAGAACAGGGTTGACGGTGGCAATAAAGGTCAGGGCGGGAACGATTACTTCGTCCCCCGGTCCAATGCCCAGGGCATGGAGGGCCATATGCAAAGCCGCTGTTCCGCTTTGCACTGCTACCGCCGCCCCTGCGCCCAACAGCCGGGCAAATTCCTCCTCAAAATCGGGCACAAAGGGGCCAACGGTGGAAACATAATTTGAGTTCAGACACTTCACGAGGTATTCTTTTTCGACAGGTCCCAAATTGGGAGCATCCAAATATATCTTTTCCATGCTTCGTATATCCCTTCGAATTTAATAATCTCATACCATCTACAGACTTTGGGAGCCATACCGGTGGTCAGATGTTATAAATATCCGGCTTATAATGCGCCAGGTGCTCCCTTATCCATTCAGCAGTTTCTTTGATGCCCTCTTCCAGGGTATATCTGGGCGCCCAATTTATCAGAGCCTTTGCTTTGGCAGTATCGGCCAGCAGCCTCTCCACCTCGCTCTTTGCGGGGCGCTGACGTTCTTTTTCTGTTTCTATTTCAATCTCAGCGCCCATTATCCGGGCAATCAATCCGGCCAGGTCCCCGATAGAAATTTCAAAGTTAGAACCCACATTAATTACCTGTCCGACCGACCCTTCAGAAACAGCTACCTGAATAAATCCCTCAGCAGTATCTTTTACAAAGGTTAAATCCCTGGTAGGGGTTAATGAGCCAAGCCGGATCTTCCTGCTGCCGGCGGCAATCTGTGCAATGACAGTCGGTATGATGGCCCGCGCCGACTGCCGGGGCCCGTAAGTGTTAAAGGGTCGGATAACGGCCACGGGCAGGTCAAAAGAACGGTAATATGAGAGGGCCAAAAAGTCAGCACCTGATTTGGAGGCCGCATAAGGTGACTGAGGATTGATGGGATGGGCTTCGGAAATAGGTACAACCTGGGCTGTTCCGTACACCTCACTGGTAGAAGTGACAACAACCTTCTCCGCCCCCAGTTCACGGGCCGCCTGCAAAACATTATATGTACCTTCCACATTGGTTTTCAGGTAAGCTATCGGCGACTCATAAGAATACGGGATGCCAATCAGGGCGGCCAGATGAAATATAACCTCGGCCCCCTTGGCCGCACTCCTGACGCTGTCGTAATCCCTGATATCTCCATTAACGACCTTGATGTCCTTAAGATAGCAGGACTCCTCCAACCAGCCCCAGTGGTTCCGGGAGTTATACCTGACAAAAGCCGTAACTTCAGCCCCCAGTTCTACCAAACGTTCGGTCAGGTGGCTGCCGATAAAGCCGCCCGCCCCGGTGACCAGCACTTTTTTACCCGCTAAATTCATGGTTTCCCTCCAGTCTTTGTTTTAATATGGCTTCAGTTACTATAAAGTCATAAATATCATCTATTTCATAATGCTGCCACCTCTGAATCACATAAGGTAACGTCTTTTCCTGATAAAAGGTTTTCAATAATTTTAGTTTGTCCACTTTGGATATAAACACCACGCCATAAGGAACATAGGCTGGCGACAGGTCCTGCCGCCGAAGCGCCGTTATTCTTTGTCCCAGAAAAGGCTGGAGCAGGCCTTCGTCGTCAATCTTCTGTACCATGGCCGGATGCCCGTGCGAGATTTCCCCTACACTGACAAGACTGTCCGCCCTGGCTGCATTTCTGATAAGCAGTTCAAGAGCCCGGCCTATATCCTCCTTCCTCCGCAGGGGGGATGTCGGCTGCAGCAAAACAAGGTAATCATATTCATCATTTTGTTGAGCAAAATAGTCCAGAGCATGCAAAACAACATCTATGGACTTTGCTTCATCTGTGGCCAGTTCTGGCGGTCTGAGAAAAGGAACTTCCGCCCCGAAACCCCTGGCTGTTTCCGCTATCTCCCTGTCGTCAGTACTGACCACTACCCTGTCCAGATAGGGACAGTCCAGGGCCTGTTCGATAGTCCAGGCAATTAACGGCTTACCCAGCAATGGCCTGATATTTTTCCCGGGTAAGCCCTTGGAGCCTCCCCGGGCAGTGATCAGCGCAAGAATTGTTTTTCCGGCAAACATGAAATTCCCTCACTACCCTTCTTTTCTAGGCTATCCCCGGTCCGTTTATATATTCCAGGGCCCGCCTGTATTCTTCCCACTCTCCCACATCAAACCATGAGCAGGCCATCGGACATACCTGGACCCTGTAGCCCTTCCCTTTGGCCTTCATCAGCAAATCAGGCATGTTCATCACCTGTCCCGGAGTAATTAAGTCAATCAGCTCCGGTTCCAGGACATAAATTCCCGTGTTAATAACAAAAGAGTACTCAGGTTTTTCAATGATTTCATCCAGGTCCCCGTCTTTCATCTTCATAACGCCGTAGGGAATCCGCATGTGCCTGACCACGCCAAAAACTGTGGCCTGATTTTGGTTTTCCTTATGAAAATTGAGCAGGCTGTCAAAATCCGCATCGGTAATAACATCACAGTTGGAAATGATAAAGGTCTCCCGTAGCCTGTCCCTGGCCAGGGCTAACGCCCCTGCTGTGCCCAGGAACTCTTTTTCCATAATGTAATCGACCTTGAATCCGTTGACATTTTCGGAAAAATACATTTTAATCATTTCTGCCTTATAATTGAGGGAGATCAAAAAATTATCAAACCCGAACTGGTTAAAACGTTCCATGATTATTTCGATGATAGGCTTGTCCCCGATGGGAATTAGTGGCTTGGGCAGAATTTTTGTGAAAGGATCAAGGCGGGTCCCTTTACCCCCGGCCATGATAACTACCGGAGTCCCTTTGGGCGGATACATATCTTTTCCCTTGCCCAGCAGGTTACTCCAGACAAGTATATCCACTACCTGCCCGTCCTCATTGACAACAGGAATATGTTTTATAGACCGCTCTCGCATTATTTTTAATGCTTTTTTGTGGTTTACCGGGCACCCGAGGGTGATTGGATTGGGGTTCATGACTTGTCCGATAGGCGCTTCAAAATCAATGTTGTTTATGATGGCCCGCCTTATGTCGCCATCAGTAACAACGCCCAAAATCCGGTTATCATCGTCCACCACGATCAAAAGCTGCCGGGCCCCTTTGTCCATTTGCCGCAAAGATTCCCTGAGCGGCAAATCCGCCTTAACCAGTAATTGCTGCAACCTTTCCTCCACAAATACCCCTCCTCCGAAAAATGCGTCAAAGTACAAAGTCAATATCATAAAACTTTTTTTTCAGACCGTTAACCGACTCCAGGCTGTCCTTGAGAATTTTAACAATTCTTGCGGCAGAATTCCCTTCTCCGTAGGGATTCCTGACTTTCCTAGAAAAGGTGGCAAATTCTGGCGAAAAAGCTTTTTCCATGGCTTCGATTATTTTTTCTGCCTGAGGTTCACAATCTATGACGCTTTCAGCCTTAACCCTGCCTCTCTGCCTGTCCCCGATATTGACAGTCGGCTTGCCAAAAGACGGCACCTCAATTATGCCACTGGAAGAATTGCCCACAACAGCGTCCACGTGTCTAATTGCTGACAAATACTTTAGCTGCCCCATGGATGTCAAAGCAATTGCCTTTCCCGGATGAGACCCGACATATCCGTCAATTAACCGGTTTATTACCCGGCCATCGGGGTCCGCATTTGGACGGGTGAAAATTATCTTCAGGTCACTGAAATAGTCCAGGGCTTTCAATAACTCTAGGAATTGTTCCGCTGCTGAATGATGTTCCAGGGTAACGGGATGGAAGGTAACCAGCACACTACGCCGGCCCAATTTAAAGTTTATTTCTTTTTCAAGCTCATTCCTGTCTATCAATTTCAACGTCCTTATATTATCTATCCCCAAGGCCCCAACAGTAAAGACCCGGCCCGGTTCTTCGCCCAGTTGAATTACCCGGCGCCTGTACTCTTCCGTAGAAACAAAGTGCAGAATGCTCATTTTGGTTATCGAATGCCGAATCGCATCATCTATAGCCCCTTCTGTCAATTCACCACCATATAAATGGGCTATGGGGATTTTCGCTACAAAGGCCGCCATTGCTGCAGCCATCGTTTCAAAACGATCCCCGAGCAATATTACCAGGTCCGGATTTAATCTTTGAAAGGTATCAGCGAAACCTATAATACCCAGCCCAATAGATTTGGCCACTCCGACTTCTGAATCGCTGGACAGCAGCATCTCGACTTTCTCATCAATTTTAAATCCGTTTTTTTCTATTTCCTTATAAGTCAGACCAAATTCAGGGGATAGGTGCATTCCAGTGACACAAATTTGGAGTGCAAGAGTCCCATCCGATAAAATTTCTTGCATCAAAGGGTAAAACAAACCGTATTCTGCTCTTGTTCCTGTAACTATACAGACTTTTTTCTTTCCGTCCATACCCCATCTCCCTATTTAAAACTATGTAACGCATTTCTATCTACTGGTATCCAATAATCCGTTCTTTCTCTCGTAGCTTTCCAGATCTTTTAGCGCGCTTCCAACATATCCACCCATAGTTTTCGCTGCGCCTTCTATCCCCTGGTATAAGAGCAAGGACCTTCGGGCCACCCTTATCCCCTTTTCCCTTTCCGTTTCACCTTCATTCGCTTTGGCCAGGGGACCCTTCATTACCGCAAGCAGGACTCTTTGTAAGATGATGTTGAGTAGCCGGTTATTCTCCTTTTCCTTTATCTGTTTATCTACTCGCTCCATTTTCCTGACGAGCTTGGCCACTTTGCCCAGGCTAATCTTTTTCGCCGTATATACATTTAGAAGTTCGCCGGCATATTCAGCCCCTTTCCTGCTAAACCTCTCTATTTCTGCCAAATCCTCAACTGCTTCTTTCAGGGCATCGGCTAAAGCCCCGGTATCGGGCGGGCTATAAGCCTTTATGGTATCACTGATAATTTCCCCTGGATCAAACCTTTCCGGCAGGTTTTTGTCAATCACTTCCCTTAAGGTCATAATTCTGGTACCCCTGATTTTCGCCCCGCCTTCCGTGGCATCAATAAACAACCGTTCATGTTTGAGAGCATCTATTGCCTGTTCAAACCATTGGAGAAAAGTATACATGGAAGCGTCAGTCAGCACCTGGTTGCCGTATATATCTTCAACATACATTTTGTTTTTTGCGCCATCGTCCTTTACAATCACTGATTCAAACACCGTTCCATCAGCATGAGATTTTCCACCGGGATAAGATAGGTCCTGCCCAACAAATATCACAGGATCACAACCCATTTTAACGGCTAAATCAAAAGCGGCTGTAGCAACTGACCCACCATAACTAAGTGAACCTTTGTCATCTATATATTTCATAATCCACTGGGTTAAAGGAACTTCATCCCCGACAACTATTTTAGAAGACCGATATTCTTCAATAATTTTGTAGTGAGTTGTAGGGAAGTAAACCAATGGCACATCGTCTAATGATATTCCTTCAAAATGCTTGTAGTTCAGTTCAGAACCATCAAGAGCAACAACTAAATCAGGTTTGATGTTCTCTTTTAACAATGAGCGCAACGCAGTATCAACAGATATCAATACAGCTTTTCCTTTAGCCTCTTTCAACAGATGCCGATTTTTGGCCAGGGAGGGCCCGGCAGAAATTATTATGCCAGGCTTTTTATTCATTTTTCCAAATAAAGAATTAACGCCGGGACTTTTCACGGTACAAACAAGGTTCCGAAAAACATTTTCTGGCCACAAGCCTGAAAAATATAAAATTGTGTTTTCCCCTATGCGAACATATCTAAAAATTTCAATACATGTCTTTTTAATTTCATTAAATGATTTTTCAAAAATGCGGGGATATGAAGGAAATACTTCTATAGCAACCTTGTCCAACTGCCCTATGTTCATAAACGCTGAAAGTTTTCGCTCCAAGGCCAGTTTATTCTCTCCTACAGACAGAACCAGAGAGTCGTGCTCCAAAATAAAAGATAAGTTTTTAATTTCCAGGACCTTTTTGAATAACCAAATTTCTGGTTCAACAACAAGTAATCGTTTCGTGTGGCCGTATTGCCTCAAAAACTCCTCCACATGATAACCCAGGCCAAAACCAATAATAATTACTTTGTCTTCTCCTTCCGAAGCAATGTTTTTTATCCACCGTTCCCCTTCAACCTGAGGATTATATAAACTATGTAAAAAGACTTCCCGCCCGTCCTTTTTTATTTTCAGGGTAGGAGTACTGGCTATTTTCGATTCAACAACTTCAATTTTAAAGGGTTCATCCTGGCAGGCACTAATCTTTTCGGCCAGAGCAGGATCTCTTTTCCGTATTATAGCCAAATTATGTTCAAACCAGTTCATTTGTTATCTTTCCCTTCACCGAACAGATTCTGCAATAACTCAACAACATTAACTCGTGAATCAATATATTTTTCAATTACTTCTGCCAAAGGCATTGTAATTGTGCCCCTGATCAAGGCCCCGCCTTCCGTGGCGTTAACAAAAATCCTGCCCTTCTCTTCAGCTATACGCCTTTCTATCCATTTAAGAAAAATCAGCCAACTTATGCTGGTAGACACCTTTTCTCCCCGAATTCCATCAATAAAAAGCATATTGTCCGGCGTAATCCTCTGCCGGTCATAAACAGTATTGCTTGCATGCGTCTTATTGCCGGTATAAGCCAGGTCCTGTCCGACAAAAATAATCGGTTCGGCACCGGTTCTGATAGCAATGTCAAGAGCTGTAGTGGCGACAGAACCACCTGTTTTTACAGTCTCCAGCCCCAGTTCCCTGGCGCAACGTTCACTCTCTTCGTAACCGGTTTGAAAAGCTACCAACCGGGTACCCTGGTGGGTAGCAACCACATCGGAAAATACTGTAGGCAAGTAGATTAACGGAACATCAAGAAGAATTCCTTTGATCTGCTTCATGACAACGGGGGACGGATCAGTGACAATGATCAGATCCGGTTTTATGCCAGCCTTATATAAAGGGCCAAGCGCTGTTCCCACAGCCATGATGACAGCCTTACCTTTTAACTTTTTCAGGTCACCAATATTTTTGTCCAGAGAAGGCCCGGCCGAAATTATTACAAGAGGAACCCCGCTCAGCCTGCCAAAAAAGTGGTTAACCGGCAAGTCCTTTGTGATATAGGGCAAGTTTTTCTTATAATTTTCTGCCATGAGCATTTCTCCGGTTTCACTGGTTCCTGTTTTAACTTTCCATTCCTGTATGACCTGTTTAATTGGTTCAAACTCCTCCGGCCATAACCGTAAGGACGGACTGTGAACTATTAGTTTGCCACCTTTGGTGGAAATATGTTCCAATACAAGGCGGAGCTCACAAACAAATTCCCCTAAATCAAGTCCGGTAACCAGTTTTACCTGGGGCGCCAGCAGCAAATCGATTCCTTCATCAGGCAGCAAAACCAGAAAAGCTTTTAATACCGACGCGTTAGGCTCAAAAACAATTACCTGTCCATCGCTGCCTACCTGACTGAGTATTTCAGCCAGATGATAGCCAAGCCCCAACCCAACCAGCGCCACCTTTTGCCCCTGCTGCAGCCCCTGCCTGGCAATAAGCCGTTCAGCTTCTTTTACCGGGTCTGAAGGGCTGTGCAGGTAAAAGCACCGTCCGGTTTTGTCTTTAGCTTTCAGAGTAAGTTTTCCGCTCCTGGCTTCCTCAACGGTCACTTCCCCTTCAGTGCCACTCATAATAAACCTGTCAATTCCCGGGTACAGTTTAAGCAGCCTGTCCGGATTATTGGCAGAGTTCAACCATATCGACAATACTTTTCAACTCCTCCAATAACGGTATTACCTCATACTCCAGGATATCCGCCACCAGGAGATAATCGAAGTTTTCCCATGCCGCCAAAAGAGTTTGCATTTTCGACTTAAAGTCATGTATGGCCCCGGGAATCTTTTGTTTTACTGTATCTGGTATTTCTTTCCGTATACCAAAAGTTTCTATAGCCGTAAGAAGGCTGTTCAACCATTCAATGCCTTCCAGAGCCTGTAAAAATAAACGGACAGCTTCCCCTTCTTCACCTTCCTGAATAAACTGGACTACCTTACCCAGACCCTGACTTAGTTTCGGCAAGTATTCGATGGCATAGGCCAATCCGTCAAATATCAATTCCGCAGGGGTGTTACTGAAAATTTCTATTTGTCCAACCCCATTTTTTAGGCAGTCTTCCAGAGCCTCATTATTTACTTCCAGGCCGTCACACTTAACTTCCACAACCACCCGTTGTTTCGGCTGTAGCTCCCTGTTTACGGCCTGCCACAATGAATCTATATCCTGCCCGCTCCACCGGATTTCTTTCCCGTCAATGTAAAGTTTCATGAATTGTCCTCCCCATTAGAGTCAATAAAATAACCACCACCCGGCCCACGCCGTACATTAAGCAAACCCTGGTCTGACAGCCGTTTGGCCTGCTCCCTGATATATGATGGCGTAGCGTTTAACCGGCGGCTGATAGCCAATGAGTTCATAGGATTGGCATAACTGGTGCGGTTTTCCTTTAATATCCGAATAATCTCCTTTTGGATATAACTTGCCGATTCGGACACTCACATCACCTCAGTAGACTTATCCATGCTTTAGTCGACATTTACTCTGAAAAAGAAAGTAACAAACATCAAATCGTTACCTGTTGTTACGTAACAAAATTAACTATAAAGGGCGTTTAATTGACCGGCCAGCCAACTGGCCTGGTTTTGCATATCACTTAAAGCCTTTTCCATAGTCGTAAACTGTCTCCACAGTTCCTCTTCCCTTAACTTTAGGCGCTCTTCATAAGCCGCAATTTTCCCGTCATAGTCCTTTATGACCTTATCCAGACTGTCCAGCCTGGCCGGAATAAGACCCTTTTTGACAATAATGCCGCCGATGCTTTTGGTGCTGGAAGAAATAAACTGTTCCATCTCATTCTGCAATTTCACCGCAATACCCGTTTCCCCGGCATCTATATCTTTATCTGCATCAAGGTCGTTAAAAAACAGCCGAGCAACACCCTCCGGATCCTTTTTAACTGCTTCTTTCAGTTTAGTCTCATCGATCTGCAGTTTACCTGATTTTCCAAAGTCATCGGAGGTAGTGGTAATACCTATATCGGATAGCCGGTCAAAAGGCTGTAATCCGGCGATTGGTTCAGAAACCATGCGGCGCAGCCTGTCCTTGAGCCCCACCAGGGCACTGTCACCCCTCAGCAGCCCCTTTTTCAAAGCAGCATCAGTGGTAGCATCCTTTACTTTTTCTTCACTTAACCTGGTATTGATCAAATCCATGGTACTGTTATACTGATCCACAAAGGCTTTAACCGTAGCATATACCGCATCAGTATCCTGCTCAACAGTAATGGTTGTGGAAGCGCCTCCCTCTTTAAGCAGGTTAATGGTCAGTCCCGAAACTACATCCGAAACAGTGTTGGAGCCCCTGACGACGTCTATACCGTTAATTTTAAAGGCAGCATCCACGGGTCCCTGCAAGGTATTGGCAACAGTCTTATCATCCTTAAGCAAACCAAGGGATTCCAGTACCTCGGTCGGATCGGTCACCCCACTGAGATTATTGCTGTCAGTAAGGGTGATACTGTTGGCAGTACCCGTTTCATCATGGGTCAATACCAGTTTATTGTCAACTATAGAAGCAGTGACTCTCAGATCCTTCTTTGCATCAACGTTGTCCTTGGCGGCATTTATCTTTTTCATTATTGAAGTCAGGGTATCGTCAGCCGTTACCGAAATAGTGCTGGTATAAAGTCCGTCACTGATGGTAAAATTTCCTGTCAAACCCAGCGCAGTTGTGGCACTGCCCTGATTTGAACCGGCAACCCGGTGGGCCTTGGCCAGGGTAGTGACGATAATGTCATAAACTCCGACTCCTGCTGTGCCGTCAGCTTCTGCTGTAGCAACAGTCTCATCACGAGAAGTTGCTTTTTGTACCGTGAATTTGGCCGGGTCCAGTAAATCCTTGATTTTGGAATTAAGAGCTGACAGGCTGGTGTTTATTTCCTGCCACAGCTCCTTACGCAGTTCATAGGTATGCTGCTGCTGTTTCATCAAATCAACAGGCCTGGCTTCTATCTGCATCAATTGGGCTATCAAACCTTGCGTATCCAAACCGGAAATTATGCCGCTCAACCGCTCCATAACCAATCACCCCTACCGGCGTTCATCAACAAAAACACCGACAATTTCCTGTATTTTCGCCACCACATCCAGTATTTCGGAGGGCGGAATTTCCCTGATCACTTCTCCCGTGTCAAGGTTCATCACCTGTACCTGCCACCGCTTCGCTTCCTTGTGAAATCGAAAGTGTAGGCTTTTATTAAAGATACGCGCCGTTTTGTTCAACTTTTCGACAGCATCATTCACCATTCGGGCGTCCAATTGGTTTTTCCCCTGACCAAGCCCGGTATCCACCGGTGCCGCAGCTCCTTCTCTCACCGGTTCTTCTCTGATAGCTCCGGCACCCCTGGCCGTTACCAGTTGCTGATTGGCATTAATCGTCACAGAAGAATCAACCTTCATATATCACACCGCCCTTATATATACAGGCTGGCCGGCCATTAGCCGACCAGCCTGTACGTCAGGCTATTAACCCAATAACTTCAGCACGCCCTGCGGTGCCATGTTGGCCTGGGCCAGCATCGCAGTACCGGCCTGGGTGAGAATCTGGTTCTTGGTGAACTTGACCATTTCAGCAGCCATGTCAACGTCACGGATCCGGGACTCAGCAGCCTGCAGGTTCTCGACAGAAGTCTGCAGATTGGAAATGGTATGCTCCAGACGGTTCTGGTAAGCACCCAGCTTGGAACGCTCATCAGATACATCACTAATCGCTGTATCAACGTAGCCAATTAACTTGTTGGCAATACTCTGTTGTTGAGATTTTGAACCACCATCAATCGAAAGTCTAGTTGCAGAAACACCTAAAGCGTTAGCAGTCTGGGTGGTTATGTTTAAACTAATATTTTGACCAGTGTTGGCACCAATATGGAACTTGCCTGTAAACGTACCGTTTAATAACTTCTTGGTGTTAAACTCGGTTTGGCTGGCAATCCTGTCAATTTCCGCTTTCAATTGAATTAACTCGTCTTTGATCTTTTTACGGTCAGCAGTAGTGTTGGTGTCGTTTGCAGCCTGGACAGCCAATTCGCGCATCCTTTGCAAAATACTGTGGGTTTCGTTCAACGCGCCTTCAGCGGTCTGGATTAAGGATATAGCATCCTGGGCGTTACGTACAGCTTGGTTCAAACCGCCTACCTGGCCGCGCATTTTTTCGGAAATAGCCAGACCCGCTGCATCGTCTCCGGCCCGGTTAATCCTTAAACCCGAAGAAAGTTTCTCCAGCGACTTGGCCAAAGCATTGTTAGTATTAGCCAGTCTGTTTTGCGCAAATAGCGCAGGAATGTTGTTGTTAATCCGCATAAATAAATCATCCTCCCTGAATTTTTTTTGAGCATCCATGCTCGCAATCAAACATTTTTCCTGCCACCCTCCGTATCGGCCGCTACTTTGGGGAACAAGAAAAACTTAATACTTCATCTAAACTTATCGAAATATAGCGAAAAACCTTTAGCTAAATATATGCCTATTTCCGACGTTTTTAGGGCCATTTCCTCCTTATTTCTCTTTATTTTTAAGTTTATTTCAATATTTCATCTATTTGTAATATAGGCCCAATTCAAATTTTAGTGGCAAACCACAGAGAACGCAGAGAACACGGAGAATAAATTTTTAACTCTGTGTTCTCAGACCGTTAAGTAGTGCCTGGGAGTACCTCTCTTTTTTAACTCTGCGTTATTTTTTACCCAAATTTAAATTTCTCATAATAGTTTTTAAATCCCTGACCTGCTTTTCGCCCATTCCTGTGGCCATACCGGCCGCCTCTCTGTTTTCAGCCCTTACTTCGTCCAAGATTTCTTTCCGTGCTATGGCAACTTTTTTTGGCGCTGCAATGGCAATTTTTACTTTATCGCCTTTAATTTCCACCACCGTGATTTCAATTTCATTATCTATGATTATACTTTCACCGGCTTTCCTGGTTAACGCCAACATGCTTACAGCCCCCCCTGGCCCTGTTTCTCTTGGAACAAATAGTACTTAACAGGGTACCTGTCATCGGCCAGGATAACCTGCTTCCCTTTTCTGTTGGAAATATTTATTACTATGGGAGCCTTCAGGTTAGCCGTTATCATTTTTACATCCTCCGGCACCACCAGCACCGTAAAAACCCGGGCGTGCTCCGGCTTTACAAGTTCAAGCTCCCGAACATCATCTTCGGGCAAGTCAAATTCGTAGTCCGGGTAAAAAATAAAGGGTTCCATGACGACGAAGGCCAGTTCCCGGTCCTCTGCAGACTGCAGCCATTTAAAAGGTGTCTCCTGATCGTGGTCCAGCAGGATATACTTATTTTTATCTTCAAAACCCAGCATACCCCCCACAATAAATATAATATCTTTTTCTTCAATCTCTAGGCTGCCAAAGCGCCTGGTTTCAACAATCACGCAGCTCACCCCTGTAAATTAAATAACTAAATCCAGATAAGTGCCGGTGGTTTCGATTTTTAATAAAGGCTCCTGTTCCAGATAAATATTTACCTTACCCGGTGCAAATTTGATTTCCGGAAAGTTCGGGTTTACCTGCAACCGGACATTACCGGGCCTGACAATTATATTAATACCCCCGGTAAACCAAATTTTCGGGGGCGTATGTGGAATTGCTGCCACATTGTAATCACGGTTGTCAAAAGAATTCTGCCAGGCAATGTCCGCAATAAGGGCTGTTCCCCGGCCGGCTGAACGCGCCAGGCTGTCCCCTTCCCGGGCTACCCGCTCAATACCGGAAAGTACAGTAGCTTGTCCTTCGTGGGCCTGCTCTGCCTCCAGTGCGATAACTTTTTTGTAGCCTATATCGGCCAAAGCCTGGGTCTGGTCTATATGAACCCGTGGATAATCAATATTAATCTCTATTTCGGGCGGCACCGTAATCAACTGCATGTCCGCCTGCCTGGTTCGTATGTCCATGAAGGGCTGAGTGTAGTTGATCCCTATCTGCCCGAATTGCTGAGTTATCTTAAAGTCCATAGGCTTCTCACCTTAACGTAAAAAGTCTATCAGCGTGGGCTGAATAATTCTGGCCCCCGCCGCCAGAGCAGTACGGTAAGTGTTTTCCTGCATTTTCAGTTGGGTAATAACTTCGGCCGTATTAATATCTTCATTCTTGGACAACAGTTCGCTCAAATTAAGGTTCGCCTCATCCAGTCGGGATTTCGTCAGGTCAAGCCGGTTAGTTTTTGCCCCCACCTCCGAACGCAGGGAAAGTATATTATCAATGGCATTATCCAGTTCACCGACCCGGACATTGGACAAACTTGCAGTGTTGCCGGCAGTTAAGTCGGCTTCAATGTTGGCCAAAAGCTGAAAAACATCCTGGGCGTTGATAAACGCCCTATCACCTGTTATATTTACCTGCATCGAAACATTAACGCCTATTTCGTATGTAATTGACCCGTTATCTCCGGTGTATGCCCCGGCTGCGGTAAAAGGCGGAGTTGTTGTTTTAAACCCGCCAAAAATATGCCGCCCGTCATGGGTCGTATTGGCCACCTGAATCATCTGGTCTCTGAGCTGGTGTATTTCCTTGGCCAGGGCATCCCTCGACTGCTGCGCCAGAGCATCGTTAGCGCCATTAATGGTCAGTTCCCGCGCCCTGTGCAAAAGGTCCGATACCTGGCCCAGGGCAATATCGGTAGTATCCAGCCAGGCCCGCGCGTCCTCAACATTATTCAGGTATTTCTCTGTTTCTGTAAGCCCTACCCGCAACCGCAGGGAACTGACCACACCTACAGGGTCATCGGAAGGCCGGTTTATTTTTTTTCCGGTGGACAATTGCTCCTGTATCTTATTCATAATCCGGTAATTATTATTTAAATTTGACAGAAAATTGCCCACCAACATACTCTGTGTTACGCGCATATAAGACACCCCTTTAAAATGTTCTTATTCATTATCTCCCAACCAGCCCCAGCCTGTTGACGATGGTGTCCAACATCTCGTCCATGGCCGTTATTGTCCGTGCCGCAGCATTGTAGGCATGCTGAAACTTGATCATATTGGTCATTTCCTCATCCAGGGAAACGCCGGAAACTTCCTGCCTGCGGTTTTCCAGTTGGGAGAGGAGCAGGTTCTGGTTATCTACCATCCTGCTGCTTTCCTGGGCTTCAACACCCAGTTGGGCTATCATGCCTCTGTAGTAATCATCCAACGTGGCCGTGCCAAGTAAAGCCTGATGTTTAAGCTCAGCAATATTTAATGCGTTAGAGCCATCTCCCGAATTTTCCACCGAAGGCGATGCCAATGGGTCTGCTGCCGTGGAAGCGGCGGCAATATTGTCGAGATCACCCAATATGGCCGCATCAATGGAAATCGTCGCCGCCGTCGTACCCGCTGCATCAAAGAAATTAAAGTGCGGGTCAGCAGCCGTCTTATTCAGCCCGTATCCGGCAACATGTTCAGCATTGACTGAAGTTACCAGCGCATTGGCCAGGTCATCCAGTTGTTGCCTATAAGAGGGTATAGTTATATCCCGTATATCAAGCATACCTTTTATGCTGCCGGACTGTATAGAAACTGCCGTACCGTCAACAGCCCACTGTAAATCCACATACCCATTATTTGCCCCGTTGGGTACTGCGGAAATTTTACTGACTCCTGCAGCAGAAACCAGGGCCCGACCTCCTATGGAAACAGTCACAGCTCCGGAATTATCTTCTTTAACGGTAATCTGGACTATTTTTGAAAGTTCATCCAGCAGCAGGTCCCTTTTGTCCCGCAAATCATTGGCGTTATCTCCCTGTACTTCAACCCTGACAATCTGGTCATTCAGTGCAGCAACCTGGCCGGCAATGTTATTTATTTCGTCAACTTTTATTTTTACTGAGGCATCCAGATCTTCAGCAAGATCTGTCAGTTGCCTGTCCAGGTGATTAAAGGTTTCCGCAACAGCTATACCCCTCTGGCGCACCAGCGATCGGACCGCTTCCAGTTCAGGCTTCTTGGAAAGTTCCTGCCAGGCCTCCCAAAATTGGTCTAAAACTGTCCGCAAGCCGGCATCGGAGGGTTCATTAAAAATGACCTCCAGTTTCTGCAGAGAATTATTTTTGGTCTCCCACTCACCCGTTTTGTTAACCTCCTGCCGGACCTGCAAGTCTATAAAACTATCCCGCATCCGTTTAACTTCCTCAACCATGACCCCGGTACCGATCTGCCCGGCGCCGATAGGCCTGTTCACGCTCGGATAGGCAAAAGGCGTTGTCGTGGCCATCACCGCACGCTGCCTGGAAAACCCTTCGGTATTGGCATTGGCAATATTGTGGGCAGTAACATCCAAAGCCCGCTGCTGAGCCTGCAGGGCCTGCCGCCCAATGTTTAGCCCAAAAAAAGTACTTCGCATTTATAAACCACCTCTAAATTTTTTGGTCAAAAATCCGGGCCGGCGCCCCGTTTTTTCTCTCTTTATCATTATCATTATAAGACGGACTGGTATCCGTATTGCTTAAAATATTCAAATAAAAATTTACGTACTCCAGGGAATGTTCAATCAGCTCAGTATTAGTCTTATTCTCCTTTTCCAGGTCGGCAAATATGTTTACCATTTTGTCAAAGACACAGCGTAAACGCGCAGCGGCATCTGCATCCAGATATTTCTCCAATTCGGTAGCCGTTAAATTTGCCGGTGAAAGTGCAAAATGGTTGGCCAAAGCTTGATGAATCCTGTTTCTTTGCCCTTCAAGCCTACCAACCTGAAAAATGATTGCTTCTTCCTGTTTTGTAATACCGTCAAGTTCTTCTATTTTTCCCTTCACCAAAACCGGTCGTTTGGCCCTGGCCAGGCTGAGCAACTGCGTGTACAGATCCAACTGCTCCTGCAATATGGCAATTAACTCCTCGGCAAGTTTGAGCATATTAATCCCCCATCCCCGATAATTAAACCAGCTTATCCACCAGGCTTCGGCCAATCATCTTCTCAGCTATTTCATCGTCGGAAATTTCATAGGTCCCGGTCATAACCTGATTCTGAATCCCTTTCAACCGTTCTTCTCTGATATCAGGCATTTCTTTAATAAGATTTTTAGCCATTTGAAAAGCCCTGGCCGTATCTGAAACCAAAGAATTGTCGTTTACCATAGCTTTCTTTTCTCTTTCGTCTTTTGCCTTCGTGGCGGAATACCGGGCATCCTGCCTGGCATAAGTCTGGAGCAGGCTCTTTATCTGCGCGTCGGAAATTATCATGCTGTCCACCTCTTTGTAACTTTCCTTTGAAGAAAATAAATAAACCTAATATAACTTCGTAAAAAAACCGGCCAGGATTAAAGCCGGTTTTTCGTTACAAAAGAGGCAAATACTCATTATTGCTCATTCTTCCGTCCTTTTGCCCTAGTTTATGTCTACCAATATATTTTTTCTGAATTTTTTATCATCTCAATCCCGTCCCCTTAACTTGTCCACGATGAACATGCGCCTTTTTATCTTTTCCTGCTCATCTTCCATTTTTAGTGCCGGTTCTTCCCGTTTTTTATGCTTTGCTTTGTCCATCATTTCCGAAGTCAATTCCTGAGCGCATCTGGAGCAAAGGGTACCTATACGGATGGGAGCGCCACATCTCTGGCAGGTTAATTTAAATTCCAGGTGAGCATCCTGAATACGCCCTTCGCGCAGCCACCGAAGTATAACATTTTCTTCCACATCAAACTTTTCGGCAATCTGTTCCACCGTTGCGCCTGGATATTTTTTCAGGTAGCTCCTGACCTGCTCAAACTTTTCTTCTTCTTCCCGAACACAATCGGGGCAAAGATTTCTGTTTACCATTACAAAGACTTTGCCGCATTTAGGACAGTTCCGGAGTTCTCCCATTAGTACCCCTCCTCTTACTCGCATATTGTTTTCGACATTTTTTCTTCATCTCCTCCATTTTATTGCATCAAACTAATACAAAATTACTGTTTTTTCTCTGGCCGCCAATACAACCGGTAGCCAGGGTAAGAACGCAAACCCTATGCGCCCCCGCCATTATTAAAGTGCGCGTACATTCCTCCACAGTGCTTCCTGTAGTCAAAACATCATCTATTAACAAAACATTTTTTCCTTTCAAATTTGCATCGGCAACTACCGCAAAGGAATCCACCAGATTCCTCCTTCGTTCTTCTGCAGACAGCTTCGTTTGCGTAGGCGTATGTTTTACCCTGGTCAGGCTTGTTCCGTCAAAAGGCAACATTAATTCCTTCGCAACTCTGCGCGCCAGCAATTCCGCCTGGTTAAAAGTCCTTGCCAAAAGCCTTTCTTTATGCAGCGGCACGGGGATAACAACATCGGTATCAAGGAACCTTTCGTCTTTTATCATCTGTTCAATTAATAACCTGGCCAAAAGGTCGGCCAGTGATTGCTTACCGGTGTATTTCAGCAAATGAATGGCTTCCCGCAGCCGGCCGTCGTAAATACCGGCCGCTTTAGCAAAGCTGTAGGCCGGGGCTTTGTTGCGGCATGCGTGACAAACCCGCTCTTCATCCGGAGATTTGCTGAAAAATCGTCCGCAAACTCTACACGACAACATCTGGTTCTCCGTTAATTCTTCCAGACACCGGCTACAGCAATCCCCTTCATATTCAGCGCCACAAAGCGGGCACCTAGGCAAAGGCGGGAGCAACAGGTCTCTCAGACAGGCCAAAAACGATATCACCTTAGCAGCCCCCTCTGTCCGGCCAGACTATTGGTCCCGATAATTTTTTTAATCGCTGCCTCCATAGGTTCTGAGACGGTGGCAGCGGCATAAAGAACATCCCCGGCAGGGTAATCTACCGTTCGCCCGGTCCGTCCGGCCATTTGAATCAAAGTGCCCTCTGTAAAAATGCGCTTGTTATCAGCCCAGAGCACGAGCACATGCGCGTTGGGCACGGTAATTCCCCGCTCCATAATTGTTGTAGTTACCAGGAAAGGAACTGGGCCTTTTTGAAAGGCGAGTTTTTTCCGGTCCCTTTCAGGGTCTGCAGCATGGACTGCGCAGGCACATTTGTCATCAGCAAAATACTGCCTTAATATGTCATAAACCACCAGCGTATCTGAGACATGGGGAACGAAAATAAATACTTTGGCCTGTCTCCTGATTCCCCGTTCAAAAAGCCAGTCCACAAGGACAGGGTCCATCTGCCCATTTCTTATAATGTAGGACTTTAAAATCTCGGGGACAGGCAGACGATAGCCATGGTACCGGGCTGGAAGCAAAATTTTTGTGGCGTGCCGGTCCCTGACCTGCCGGTAGAGAAAGGGGTCAGGGGTAGCGGTAATATATATTATTTTGCTGCCTTCTTTCAAGGCCCTCTGCAAAACGCCCCGTAGAACAGAATTTTCTCTATAAGGGTAGGCATCGGCTTCATCCAGAAATACTATGTCGAATTTACCGGCAAATCTCATAAGCTGATGGGTAGTAGCCAGGGTTATGGCCGCTTCCCCATATTTGGTCGGGCTGCCCCCGTACAGGGCAGTAATGGTCACTCCGGGAAAAGCCTCCACAAACCTCGGGTAGAGCTCGGTAATAACATCCCGCCGGGGAGCGGCATAAAGAACCCGGGCCTCCTCTTTCAGCGCCTGGGCTATACCCCGGAAAGCCACTTCCGTTTTTCCGGCGCCGCAAACAGCCTCCACCAAACATATTTGGCGGAATTTATCCTTTACAAAGTCTTCCAGCCTGGCAGCCGCCATCTCCTGGGCTGCGGACAACCCCCTGCACCGTAACACCGGCTCGGCTGCATAAGTCTCAGGTATTGTCTGCTCTACCCCGCCTCTGTATAAAGGCTCACAGAAACGGGCAGCGCCCAGCATAATGCAGTCCTCACAATAATAACACGCCTGATTGCAGCGGGCACATGCCGCAGGGACTACCCCTGTTTTGCTGCCACAGCGAAAGCACTGCAATTCTCCTGGACCGGTATAACCTACCCCCGGCAAAATATCTATTTTCCCCTGCAGATACAAATAATGCAAGCTCAAATCCAGGCCCGTAAAATTATTGATACCGTTTTCAGCCAGGCTTCTTTCAATTTCCGCCTTCTGCAATATTCTGCCGGTTATTGTTTTTAGTAATATTTCCAGTGCCTGACTGTCCCACACCGGCCACCGCCCGCTCCAAACCGGCACCGGTTCCGTCCCAGCATTCAGCCGGTGTTCCTGTAAGCGCATACGGGTTAATATTTTGTCCGTCAGCCTTTTGGCCCGGTTATAATCAAGCCCTTTATCAACGGCCACAATTTTTTGCCAAAGACCTTTTGCCCAGCCCGTTATTTTATTGGCACCATTTTTGGTTAACCTGGTCTGAATGGCATGAACTATTCCCAAAGGCAGAGGCTTAGCCAGGGGAAATACATGGTAGCCGTCAGTTGCCAGATAACAGGCGTCGAAACTTATGTCCGGTGAATATTTGATTTGATAAGCGTCTGCATTACAAGCATAATATAACGTGTACTGCATCGCCTGCCTCCTTGAAAAATCTTACGGGCGTATAACGCAGGCATTGCCCGGTAAAAAAAGAGAGCTTGTTTAGCTCTCCAACGCTGGCTTCTTCTTAAATGTGCATACTTGGTTTCGCCCTGCCTGCTTGGCATCGTAAAGCGCTAAATCAGCATGGCTGATAAGTTCACTCTTTGTCTGGGCATCCCTGGGGTAGCTGGCTACCCCGATACTTACTGTGACTGATACCGGTTCGCCCGCGCCTGTTTTAATATAGGTGTTTTCCACTATTTTCCTGATCCGTTCCGCTAACTGGGCCACTTCATTGCTATCCATGCCGGGAAAAATGACAGCAAACTCTTCGCCACCGTATCTTACCGCCGTATCAACACCGCGCACATTTTCCTTTATTACCCGGGCAATTTCCGCCAGCATACGGTTGCCCATTAAATGGCCGTGCCTGTCATTGAAAAGCTTAAAATTGTCAATGTCCAGCATAAAAAGGGAAATCACCGAAAACTTGTTCTTCTTCAGCTCTTTATCCAGCGCTATCTGAAAATAGCGGTAGTTATACAACCCCGTCAGTTCATCAGTTATGGCCAACTGTTCCATTTCCTTGTTCATTTTTTCTATTATTTCCGTATAACTCTGCAGTTGCTCATGGGATGCAGATAACTGGTGATAGGCTGTTTCCAGTTCAGAGGTGATTTTCATGGTACTGGCCTGCTGTTCCCTGCCAATCTTAATCAGGTAACCCAATATGGAAGACAGGAGAAAGAAAAAGATAATGTTCACCAGTATGGATGTTTCCCCGATAATAGCCAGGTTTAAGCCCAATTCGTTGTATTGAAACCATAGACTTAACAAGCCGGCAAAAAAAGCGGTGAGAAAACTGTCGATAAAACCGCAGTACATCGTAGCGGCAATAATGGGCAGCAGATAAAAATTGGGGTAAAAAATACTGGAAGTCCCTCCGGTATAATCAATCCACAGAGTGGCGAAAATCATGTTTACACCCAAAGCCAGGGTCTTTTGAATCCAGTCAGGTTCGTTTTTAAAAAGAACAAATGGAACAACCAGCCCGTTAAATAGGCAGGCGCTGACAAACAGTATATATATGTGCGGAAACTTGACTTTGGCCGGGTCCACAAAAGCCAGTATGGCAAAAGGGATACTGGCCAGTCCGGTGATTATCCACAAGTTACGATTGGTATTGCTGTCACCTATCATATTATTACCTCTTTCAGGTATACGGGTTTAAAATTTAGGTATAATTTTTGGAAATTATATTTAGATATTCTATGCGCAGCAAAATTCTCCTGCAAGAAAAATGGTTACTTTGTCATATTCACCCATTAGAGCGTCAAGTTTCCTTCTCGACTGGCGTAAGGTTCATTTGGGACCAAACAGTAACCCGGTTCTTCCCATGTTCCTTGGAATAATAGAGGGCCTGGTCAGCTAATTCGACTACCTGTTGCGGGTCTTTTGTATCCGCAGGATAGGAGGAAACCCCTATACTCACTGTTACACCCACCGGAGGTTTATCATCTGCAATCCTGAAAACAGTCTCGCTGATAGCCTTTCTTATTCGCTCCGCTACTGTTTTTGCATCGCCCGAATCAGTCTCGGGAAGAAGTATGGCAAACTCTTCACCCCCGTATCTGGCTACTGTGTCAATGTTCCGCGTATTTTTCTTTATAATCTTGGCCACGGTAAACAAAGCCGTATCTCCCGCCTTGTGGCCAAATTCGTCATTAAACCGTTTAAAGTAATCTATATCAATCATAATGACGGAAAATTTACAGCCATACCTTTGAGACCGCTGATACTCTTCCTCGAATTTTTTATAAAAATAGCGGTGATTGTAAACCTTGGTCAAGCCATCGGTAATAGCCAATTTCTCAATCTTTTTATAAAGCAGAGCGTTAGCCATGGCTACCGCTGCCTGGCCGCCTAGTATGGTAAGAATCTGCATATGCTTGGGCCCGTACGCATAGGGTTCTTTCTTGCCAATGGTTACAACCCCGATAATCTTTTTTTCAACCATGAGGGGAACGACCAGTAATGACCTGAGAAACTGGGTAATACCGGGCATAGACCTGAGGCGCCGGTCTTTCTTGGTATCGTATACTATTTCCGGCTGCCCTGTTTTAGCTACCATACCAACAATCCCTTCATCCAAAGAGAAGGATATTTTCTTAAGTTTATCTGCATAGGGACTTCTTATGGCTGAAGGAATCAGGAGTTGTTCCTCCTCATGCCACAAATAAATGATCCCTGTATGGTAGGATATAACTTTCCGGCTTTCCGTCAAAATTAACCCCAACGTCTCGGCCATATCGAGGCTGGCGCCTAAACTTTGGGCTACCCCGTAAAGCACCGACAGCTCCCGATTGGCCATTTCCAGGTTTATATACAACCTCAACAGGTACTTCAAGGTCAGGACAGGTATAAACAGCAAAGCCGCTCCGAGCAGGCCGGTTTTGTTATAGATGAGAAACATTAAGATACCCACCGGTGTGGAAAATAAATAAGTATATATATCCCACTTAAGAGCAGCCCCCCACATCGACCAGGTATAATGGCGGCAGGAAGGCCAAAGAAATATGTTCACCAACAGGTGATTTATCACAAAATAGCTTAAAACAAATACCAATAAAGGCAGGATATTGGGAAGCGAAATCTTATCCGAAGTCAGGCCTCCAACGTAATAATATGCATAAGCGGCGCCGACAGCAGAAATGGTATATTGAGCACCGTTAAATAAAGTTGTACGGAACGAACCGTCTTTGGAAATTACCAAATTACCCAGCAGAGCGCTTAAAACACTGATCAATACCGTTGCGCTCGTATCAAAAAGCAAAAAGGAGGTTAATACTACTGCAAACCCCACTGAAAGACTGCCCTGGGGCAGCGCTACCACAAACCATTCGGCCAATACACCCAAAACCAGAAACACAAGGTATTCACGCAAAAAATCAATATCAACGGGCTGTAGCCGCAACATGGAAACAAGCAGTCCGCAGCCCAGAAATATTACCAGCCAGACATATAAACTATGCATGAAACCGGTTCTGGCTCTGGCCAAGCTCTTCACCCCCCCCCCAAGGCATTATTCGACAATTAGCAAGGTATTCCCTTCACAAATTCCACAAAAAGACAAAATGATATCAAAGAAAGTAACGGTGAAACAAACATTGCTCCATAGTTGTAAGTGCCACTGTATGGTGAAGCAAAAATTACCACAGAGTGTATTGAGATAAAAAAAATAAACCGCAAAGGTTGTTAGCCCAAATACGGTTATAATTTAGGAATAAAACATCGATGAACTTTTTGCTGTCCCTAATGTGATTCTATGGTTATGTTATCTCCCAGTTTGGTTCCTGTTTTCTCCACTGTTCCCGCCGGCAGTTCAATGACCTGGAACGCCCGGGAAAAAACTTTAGTACACCGGAAAGGGGGCAAATTTTTGTATATGCCTATAATGGCGTTGTTCATATCCAGAAACAGCACATCAATGGAAAATCTCATAAAACAAGTATGTACGCCTTTGCAGGGCTTGATTAACAAAGCTTCTCCTGCAAAAAAGTTTTTTCTGTTTAAGAGGCCTATAAGCCTTGTAAGCCATTTGTCAGCCACTTTCACCTTATTGGCTAAAACCATGCCTGCGCTGGTATTTACTATATACAAAGGCCACCCCTCCACTGCGCCTGGCTGTCGGATATCAGAATGTTTTCAAAACCTGGATTGCCGCCGGACCAAGAACGACAATAAAAATCGTGGGAAAAATAAAGATTATCAGGGGAATAAGCATTTTAACAGGGGCTTTCATCGCCTTTTGCTCTGCCCTCTGGCGTCTTTTCTGGCGCATTTGCTCCGATTGCACCCGCAAAACATTGCCTATGCTCACCCCTAACTGGTCTGCCTGAATAACAGCTCCGACAAAAGACTGGACATCTTCCACACCCGTTCTGACACCCAAATCCTTCAGCGCATCTCTCCTCGGCTTACCCATTTTAACTTCCTGCAGCATCCTGGCGCATTCCTGGGATAAAACCCCTTTTATTTTTTCCACCACCTTTACCATTGCCGCATCAAAGCCCAGACCGGCTTCCACGCTAACCGTCAACAAATCGAGCACATCCGGGAGCGTATCCTGAATTTCCTCCTGTCTGGCCGCCGACTTTGCTTTTAAATAGTACTCGGGCAGCAAAAAACCGATGGTTCCACCTAATGCCACTACTGCTACCATACCGGCCGGGCTCCAGCCCAACGGCAGGACAACAACTATACCGATAACCGGGAGAAAAAGGGTCAGCGCATATTGAATGACCATAAATTCATTGGGTGAAAGATCCAAGGGATTGCCGGCAGCCAGTAATTTTCGCTGCAGGGAAATTCGTTTCTTGGCCGGTATGGCTTTGCCCAAGGACAAAGCAATTCTCTCCAGCACAGGCCTGACTACCCGCTCAAAAAAGGGTCTGTCCAGTTCATCCTCTATCTGCTGCTTCTCATTCATGGAAATGATTTCTTCTATGCGTTGGGCGACAATGATTTTATCGCGGTACACAGTATAATAAATGCCCTGGACCAAAAAGAGCACCGTTACAAAAGTAAGCCCCAAAACAAGGTACAACACCGTTACCACTCCAGTCAAACTTTAATATCGACAATTTTCTTGATCAGAGCTACCCCAATAAGTTGCAATATAACACCGGCGACAATCAGGACAAGACCCAGCGAATCACTGAACAGGATACCTATGTATCCGGGATTTATGGCGGCAAGAATCAACCCCATCCCAACAGGTAAGGCCCCAACTATCATGCCCGATATGCGGCCCTGGGCTGTCAGGGTTTTTATTTCCCCTTTGATACGCACCCGCTCTCTGATGGTATGGGATATGCCCTCCAATATCTGGGACAGGTTGCCGCCCACCTGGCGCTGAATCAATACTGCCGTGATAACCAGGTCCAGGTCCTCGCTTTCTACACGGTTACAGAGGTTTTGCAGGGCCTCTTCCGTTGCGGTACCCAAATTCATTTCCCGTAAAGCCCGGGCAAATTCAACGGAAATCGGGGCGGGCATTTCCTTGCTCACCAGTTCCATGGCCTGCAAAAAACTGAAACCGGCTCGCAATGAATTAGCCATAATTATCAGCGCATCGCCGATCTGGGCATTGAACCGGGCCACTCTTTTTTGTTTGGCTGCCTTCACAACATATTTGGGCACTATAAATCCGGCACTTGCCCCAACCCAGCCCAAAACAAAGTTGCCCGTAAATATAAAGGCCAGGATCCCCATCCCCAGCACACAAAGCACGTTTATCAGAACAAATTCCTCACCCCGCAGGGGAATATCCGCCTTAATCAGTTCCGCTTCCATGGTTTTGGCAAAACTCCTGGCAGCGAAGATTTTACTGGACTTTTGAAACAACTTTTTCAAATTAATGCTCTCTTTTGGTTTCCTGGCCCTGTTATCCGCTTCATAGATGCGTTTGGTGTACTGTTCCATACGGGCAATCAGCATTCTGCGCCGGGCCGTTACAGCCATCAGCACAAAATAACTGAAGACAAAAACAGTCCCGAAAATAAGGAGCAAAACCAGGGATTGCATTTCATCACCCCGCTTAGCTTATGGGCACCGCAAAAGTATCTTCGGGCAGTATTATTCCTGCCGCCTCCAATTTACTCAGGAATTTTGGCCTTATGCCCGTCGGCCTGAACTGACCGATAATCCTTCCTCTGTCATCAACGCCTTTTTGCTCAAAGACAAAAATATCCTGCAAAACTATCGTATCCCCTTCTAAACCGAGCACTTCAGTGATATGGGTAATTTTCCTCGACCCGTCTTTCAACCGGTTTTGCTGAACAATCATGTCCACGGCCGAAGCAATCTGTTCCCTGATGGCACGCACCGGTAATTCCATACCGGCCATTAAAACCATGGTTTCCAACCGGGACAACATATCCCGCGGCGAGTTGGCATGACCCGTCGTCAGAGACCCGTCATGGCCCGTATTCATAGCCTGCAGCATATCCAGCGCTTCACCGCTCCGGACTTCGCCGACTACTATTCGGTCCGGCCTCATCCGCAGGCAATTTTTGACCAAATCCCTGATTGTCACGGCGCCCTTGCCCTCGATATTGGCCGGCCTGCTTTCCAGAGTCACCACGTGTTCTTGGCGCAATTGCAGTTCCGCAGCATCCTCACAGGTAATAATGCGTTCATCATTTGGTATAAACGACGAAAGAACATTTAAAGTGGTGGTTTTACCGGAACCGGTTCCCCCTGACACGACTATATTCAGTCTTCCTTTGACACAGGCTTCCAAAAATTTAGCCATCTGCGGCGTCAGGGTGCCGAACCTGATCAGGTCGTCGATTTGCAGTGGGTCTTTGGAAAATTTCCTGATAGTAATAGTCGGCCCTTTCAAGGCCAGGGGAGGAATTATGGCGTTTACCCGTGACCCATCGGGCAACCGCGCGTCAACCATTGGCGAACTTTCATCTATGCGCCGGCCCAGAGGCGCCACAATTTTTTCTATAATATGCATGACGTGCTCATTATCCCGAAAGGAAATATCCGTTAATTGCAGCTTACCGCTTCTCTCCACATATACCTGATGAGGGCCGTTCACCATAATTTCCGAAACGGTGGGGTCATTTATCAGCGGCGTAATAGGCCCCAATCCGATTACTTCATCAATTATCTCCGAAACAATCTTTGCTCTGTCTGCCCTGGGAATAAAACCGGCCTCCCGGTCAATAATGGGATTAACCAGGTCTTCAATCTGATTCTTCAGTTTCTCCGGGGAAATCTCCACATCCGTCTTGTCTCCTTTTAGTATCTCATCATCCAGCTCTTCTATAACCTGTTTATGAATCTTCAGCTTCAGCTCCTGATAAGGGTCCTTGACAACAGGCTGGCTGAACACCCGTTCCTGAGTATCCGGACCCTCATTCAGGTTCTGCTTTTCCTGTTCAAGCCTTTTCAGCAAAGACATGCATAATCCCCCTCATCTTTTCACCGCTGTTCCACCAAAATACTATCTTTTTCTCATTTATCCAAATAATCTGCTAAGCAGGCCTTTTTTGCTCTCGTCGCTTGTTTCCAGCCCGGTGTCCGACCTTTTTATAATCATCTGGGCCAGTTCTTTTACACTTTGGCTGATTTTGGCCCCGGGCTGGGAAATAACAAAAGGGACCCCCTTATTCACTGCCCCTACTACAACTCTTCCATCACTGGGGATATGGGCAGCAACCTTCATGCCCAGACTTCTTTCCATATCACTGCATTTGATGCCGATCTCGTTGGAAGACCTGTTTAAGATGAGCTTTACTTTGCCTTTGTGGTGCAGAGATTCTAAAACTTCCAAACCCAGCTTGACATTTTTAATGGTCGGCAAATCCAGGGAAACGATCAGAAGTATTTGCTGGCATATATCCAGGGCTGTTAAAGTCGTCTCGTGAAAAAAAGGCGGCGTATCCACTATGATATAATCGTATTTTTGTTTTAACGTGTTAAGTATTTTTTCCACATGGGCAGCCGTAATCAACTCGGCATATTCGGGACGGGTGGGCGCCGGCAGTACCCTGACGCCGGACGAATGCGGAACCAGGTAACTTTCCAGTGTTTCCGCATCCAGAGACCCGATATCCTGAATAAGTTCGGTAATCGTTCTTTTCGGTATTACATTCATCATTACCGCCACGTCACCAAACTGCAGGTCCAAATCAACGATGACCACCTTTTTCCTGGTCTCGTGAAATAAACTTACTGCCAGGTTGGTAACAATGGTTGTTTTACCCACGCCGCCTTTGGTGCTAAAAACCGTAATAATCTGCGGGTCTTTGTTATCCATCGGCTTTAAGGGATCAGCGGCCTGGATTTTTCTTTTCATTTCAAAATCATAAACATTTTTAATAGTACCGGCCAGTTCGTCGCTGGTAAAAGGCTTGACCATATATTCCCTGGCCCCTGCCGCCATGGCTCGCCTGACATATTCAACCTCCCCCTGTACGGAAATAATGATAATACTTGTTTTGGGGTACTTCAGGGAGATTGCCTCCGTAGCCTTGATTCCATCAAGTCCGGGCATGTTAATGTCCATCAAAATAATATCGGGATTAAGCTTGCCTGTCTGCCTGATGACATCCTCACCGTCGACAGCCTCGCCAACGACCGTTATCTCTTTTTCAAATTGCAGGAGCCGCTTTATATTTTCCCTGGTTTCTGCCACATCGTCAGCTATTAGTACTTTAATTGGCATCGGGCCCACCTCCGGAATTTTGCCAAACACGCTACCGGCTCTATTTTTTCAAAAACTGTGTATCATCAAAAGGCGGTCGGTCATATCTACTCTGGTCCAGTGGCGACCTCAGAGCCAGGGTAACCTTGCCATGATCCAGCATCAGGGTCAGGGCCTGCATTTTATCCGCCGGTATGGCCAGCGTAACATTTTTCGCTCCGGTATCAGATTGGTTATTTTTTGCATCCTCTTTACCCTGGTTTACTGCCCTATTTGTAGCAGGCGTAAAATTACCGCCAACGGCCAGGACTTCCACGTTTTGCAGTAAAACGTGCGCCACAGTTGTCTGTGTCGGACCCGTTTGTTGATTGGAAGCAGGGTTACTGGTTTCCAGCTCAATGGTCCCTATCACGTCTACCCGGTCACCCGGTCTTACCAAACCTCCCACGCCCGTGACTTCGTTAATCGGTACAGACATAGCTCTGGATCCGAGGGGAACTTGATAGGACAAACTTACCGGGTTGCCTTCTTTCCGTAAGATTTTTTCCCTTAATACCTGTTCGCCGGCCGAAATGTCACTGCCTGAAACAAACCCGATGACCTGCTCCTCATCCAAAACTGCATTGGGATGGACAAATTCTTCAGGCACATCTTTGACAGAGACCATATCGCCGGTAATAACGGTCCTGGCCGGAATATTGACATTGGCCACTACGACTTTTTTGGTCGTTACGTTAGTAGCAGCTTTCTTTACCTGCTCCAGGTAGTAATTCATCGCCAGAGTCGTAAGTAGAGCCAAGAAAACCGCCACAAACAGAATCTTTTTATTGGACATTTTCTCGCCCCCGCTTTTACTCGCTTAATTTTATGCCATGTAGACCGTAATCTGTTGCAGATTCGTCACTGTCGGCCGAAATAGCTTCTTTGATAAAATAACCGACCACATTGTTTTCATGGCCCTGCCCCTCAACTCCTTTAAGGAAAAAAGCGGCAAAACCCACCACCCGTACCCTTCTGGAATCGATTTGTTCAACCACCGGCACGTAGATAACCCGGGGGCAATCGGGTTGATAACTGTCCCAGGTGCATTCGGGGGAGTGCCTGGTCCTGCACAGATTGATCCGGTAATTCACCCCGTCCGATGTAGGGCCTGACATATTGCCACTTTTGATGTCAATCACATCGCCGATGGAAACAGATCCGGCATAACCGTTCTTTATCGTCTCCCGGTATTCACTGGCGCCGCCTCCTCCACCGGTGTAATCCAGAGCCCCAAACCAGCCATGCCAACGTCCTCCGTCATTGCTTACACCACCGGAACCTTCTTTGAGCACATATTCTTCTCCGTAATGAAGTTCCTGCTTCAGTACGCTGAAAGGTACTGCTCCGGTCAACGTTCTGGCCGGCGCCACTCTCGCTTTAGCTGAAGCGCTAACGGTACTGAAATTTCTGCCAAATAGTCTGGCCAAAACCAGGTCAACCTTTTCATTTGATGTAACTGTAATACTCTTGTTATCCGGCGCAACGGTGGCTGTGACCTGAAGGGGGTCAAGACCGTTTAACTGAGCATAGCTTTTGGCAATCGCCACGGCGTTGGCCGGATTATCAGGCAGCTCCTGGGCTCCGGCCAACGCCGCCGCATCCACGGCATGCGCAACTTTATTTTGCTTAACGTAAAGCAAACCTATATCAGTAACAATGGCAACAAAACCCAAAAATACGGTAAAGGCTATGGCTACAATGACAATAACGCTACCCTCTTCCTTTTTTAGAAGCCTGGAAATAAGGTGTTTCATTAATACCACCTCCGATTGGTAACCGGTATATACCGTTCCCCGTCATTCTACCCGCATCGTAGTTGAGGCGGTAACTATATATGGGTTTCCGGTGATGACCCCGATAAGAGGCGCGATTATGTCCAGGCTATACGAAACCTGTACCGTCAAGGGGGTACCCCTGGTTCTGCTTCCGGCAGGACTGATGGTGACAGTTATTTTGGCAGGATCTAAAGTATAGGCGTTGTTAATCACCGCATCTCTGATATCGGCATCGGTTCCGCCTACTACTCCGTGGCGCGCCCCTTCCCTGGCCGCGTTGGTAACAATCAAATAGGTGTTCATAATACGGCCAAACTCAACAATACCAAAAATAATTAAAATCAAAACGGGCAGAACCAGGGCCATTTCTACCAAAGCCTGTCCGTTTCCAGTTCGCCCAAATTTCCTAAACCATGTCATATTAACCGTCACCTCATCAGATAGGCCACAAAAGTACCTAGACCTATTGCCAAACCATACGGCAAGGACTCATGATACTCCGCTTTATCCAGACTTTTTAAGGTATTAATTCTAAAACGGCTGCCAATAAAAACTAGAAATGTCAGCGCTATTCTTTTAAGGGTTGACAGCAGGCGTTTTTGTTTTATCAGAACGGCAATAGCAAAAATTCCGCCGGTAATTCCGGTAGCCAGAAAAGCATTAAATGCAAAATAGGGCCCTTTTAAAGCGCCAACAGCGCCCATCAGTTTCACGTCTCCTGCCCCAAAACCACCCAGAGCAAAGGGAACAAAGAGCAGCCCTAACCCTGCTCCCAGCCCTTTCAGGCTGAAAATAATCCCTGCAGTTCCCGAAGTTAAGGCATGTAGCATTAGCCCCGCCACAATCCCTGTGGCAATTACCTTGTTATATATCTTCCGCTCCTTTAAATCGGTGTAGACGGAAATTAAGACTACACCCACTGTTACAGCATCCAACAGATAAGTTGCCAAAGTCATAAATTTTTCACCCTTCTATTAACAAACCCTACTTAAAAAGTAGGGCTTGTTTGAAGTGCATTATACCAATTATTGCGTTTTTCAACGGTTATGCCTTCTCCAGAAGCCGTTTCCAGCTTTACAAATTTTAACCTGCTTAAGGGAGCGAAGGCAGTGGATTCCCCACCGCCTGTCAATTATTTACGTAAATTTTAATTAGTTCGGTCTTTGGCCAGTTCATCGCTGACAGTAGTAAACTTGTTTTTCAGGTTACCGCCCATTGTAGCCATAATAGCAATTACCGCAATTACAATTAATGCTAAAATAAGGCCATACTCCGTCATACCTTGTCCACTTTCTTCTTTCCATAATTTTTTAATCATCGTTAACATACGCTCACCCCCTTGCCATATTTTGTAACCAGGAAAGTCGGGCAAAAAAACAGCCTTTCTCTCCAAACTGCTTTTGGTAGAGAAAGGCTTTCCTTCTATCACTCCCCTTCGGCAGCCTGGCGATCATAGCAATAAGCTTTAGACCCATGGCTTTGCGCCACCGTCTTTCGACGGCTTAGCCTTTATCGTGGTTTTCCACTACTTCGGAATAAAATCTTCTTTTAGGTTGTCCGAACAAAATTCCTTCTTCGCTTCTTAGCTAATTATATTGTATCATTCTGCCTGGTTTTCTTGTATTCTACTGTAGTCTCAATTTTTTTAGGACTTTTGTCCCAGGACCTGACCCGTTTTCTTTTTAGATAATGTTTTATCCTACCCATAATCTGATTACATCTATGTATATCGCCCACTTCCTCCAAAAGGACTACCCGGCCGGAAGCCGCCCGCCATATTTCCTCATACAGCCCCATCATCTTCCTGGTTGAAACCAGCAGTTTGATGGTGGGATAGTCCCTGGCCAGCAAAGCAGCAATTTGCGGTGTTCTGTCTTCTGACCCCATGTCAAATAATAATATTTCAAAGTCTTCGTAATTGCCATACCTCAGCATCATCAGCCTTCTTACCAACCACTCCAGGTTTTCTTCATTATTTTGCAAAAATAAAACTAGACTGAATTTGGGGCCAAAACCATGGCGTGGCTGGCTGCTATTGTGAAACCGTTTTGTCATCCCCATTACCAAAACAGCGATTATAACCAAACTTGTCATACATGCTGCCAGAACTGTCCACATCTCCGCCCACCCCCCGGTTCTTTTTTTATAATATGAGGGGGAGAACCCCGGGCGTTACAGAGGACAATTATAAATCCTACAGGTCAGTCTTTATGGCATAAAGGGCTGCCTGAGTCCGGTCGTGCACTTTGATTTTTCGGAATATGCTGCTGATATGGTTTTTCACAGTCTTTTCACTGATAAAAAGCTCTGCGGCTATTTCCCTGTTATTTTTTCCCTCAGCGATCAGCCTGATGATTTCCCGTTCCCTGGCCGTCAATTCCGCCAAACCACCGGACGCCGGGCCTCCACCGGCCGGATTGTTTACCTCCCGCAGCAACATTTGGGTAATCCTTGGGGCAATAACCGTCTCTCCCGCATAAACAGCCTTTATAGTTGATATCAATGCGTCAACACTGACATCTTTCAGCAAATACCCTGAAACGCCTATTTTAATCAGTTCAAGTATCCTTTGTTCACAGTCATCCACGGTCAAAGCAATAACCTTTATTTCAGGGTTGTTTTTCAACAAAATTTTTGCCGCTTCCACGCCGCTAAATTTGGGCATGTTTAAATCAAGCAGCACGACATCTGGTTTTAACCGGTTTACCTTATCCAAAACCTCATTGCCGTCGGCTGCTTCGCCGGCAACGCAGATCTCCTTATCCAGAGCCAATACTTTAATTAGCCCTTCCCTTATTAACGGGTGGTCATCAGCAATGAGAACCTTAATTTTCCCCAACCGCCTGTACCTCCTGTCCGGCCACCGGAATTTTGAAATATAACTCGGTTCCCTGCTTCGGGGCCGTGGTTATCTTCATCTCTCCCCCAAGCAGCGCAACCCGTTCCCGCATATTGATAAGGCCAAACTTATTCCCTTTGTTATTCATCATTACCTGTTCTAAATCAAACCCTACCCCATTATCCCTTATACATATGGTAAAAAACTTGTCATTTACATCAATCGTCAGGTTTACCCTGCCGGCCCGCGCATGTTTGCGCACATTGTTAAGCCCTTCCTGTATTAAACGAAAGATAGCGATTTCCAGCGCTGGGGTATACCGCGCTTCCCGGCCAAAAAAATTGGCATCCACTTCTATACGGGATTTTGACTTATAATCTTCCAGGTACCTTTTTACGGCCGGCACAATGCCCAAGTCATCCAGAGCCATCGGCCGCAAGTCAAAAATTATCTTGCGCACATCCTGCAAGGTCAGTTTGACGGCCTCTTTTATCTGACCCAACTCCGCCCGTACCTGTTCGGGGGCCACATCCATTAATTTTTCACAGTATTCCATGCGTAAAACCAGGTTGGCCATAGCTTGGGCCGGCCCGTCATGTATCTCCCTGGCGACCCGTTTTCTTTCTTCTTCCTGGGCCCTGATAATTTCTATACCCATCTGTTGCTTCTGCTGCAAGCTCTCCAGCCTTAAGTTCAAGTTTTTTAAATTACCGCCTATAAAGTCCATCACTACCCCTACCTGGGACATCAGGTTGTCGGCCTTCCTGGCGGTTTCCTGTAATTTTACCAAACTGGCTTCGTAGTCCTTTTTCTTTTGTTTTAACAGGCTTTCACGTTCCAAAAGAGAGCTTAAATAAGCCTGCATTTTGCTGGCATGCTCGTAGGCCCTCTTTATATCCGCTTCTTTATATTGTTGAAAATTCCGGTCGATTTCACCTAGTTCATATTGGGCTACTCTTTCGTCTTCCCTGACTTTCTCTATTTCTTTCGCCAGTTCTACTAACTGGTCGTTAACTTCATCCAAATGCGTTTTCATGCGCAGGTACTCGATACGGGCATTTTCCGCAATGGCGAAGATTTGTTCTTTGCCGTTTTCTATAGAAAAAATGGTATCCTTGACTATCTTGTCCAGGTTGCTAATGTCTGATTTACTTCCATTGATAGCTAATTCCACCATTTTTGCGCCCCCCTTTCCTCTTTTTTCGACAATAATTGGCAGAATCCTGCAAAGCTGGCATAAATAAAGGTTTGGGTTTAGCCCAAACCTACTAACTCTACGATTTCCTCCTGTATGGCTTTTAAATCATCGACGCTATTGGCTTCCACATAAATCCGGAAAAGGGGTTCTGTGCCCGAAGCCCTGATAAGAGCCCAACTACCGTCTTCCAGGACAAATTTCCTACCGTCAAGGCTTAAAACTTTATGGACAGCTTTTCCGGCAACAGAAGCCGGTGCCAGCTCTTTGAGGGACTCCAGGACCCGTTCTTTTGTTTCCTGGGAACAGCGAATATCTTTTCGTTCGCTGAACAGCCGGCCATATTTGTCTTCAATATCCTTGAGTATTTCCCGCACCGGTTTTTTGTGCCAAGCCACCATTTCTGCAATCAGGGCATTGGCCAAAATGCCGTCTTTCTCGGGAATGTGACCGGCAATGCTTAACCCTCCGCTTTCTTCACCACCTAAAATACTGCCGCGCTTCATCATAGATTCACCGATATATTTAAAACCAACAGGCGTTTCGTCTACGTCCATGCCGAAATCGCGCGCAATGCGGTCCAACATATGGGTAGTGGCCACTGAACGGGCTACCGGCCCCCTGATATTTTTATTTGCCAACAAGTGATAATAAACAAGGGTCAGCACCTGATTAGCCGTGATATAAGCGCCGTCGGCATCAATTACCCCAAACCTGTCGGCGTCGCCGTCCATAGCCAGACCCAAGTGAGCCCTTCTTTCCACCACCAGCTTTTTCAATTGGGTCAGCACTTTATCGGAAGGTTCGGGTAAACTGCCGCCAAATAACGCGTCCCTGTATCCGTGTATCGTTTCCACCTGGCAGCCGGCATCCCTGAGCACAGTATCCAGGTAGTCAATTCCAGCTCCATACATAGGGTCAACAATGACTTTTAAATTCGCCTCTTTTATGGCCTTAGTATCTATTATTGATTTCAGGTGTTCCGTATAAGCAGGAAAAGGATCAAAGTATTCAACCAAACCATTATTAACGGCCTTTTCAAAAGAAGTTTCCACAACCTTACCATCTGTCAGCGCTTCATGCAATAATCGTTCTATTTCATTGGTTATGTAAGGCAGCGCCGGGCCCGCATATTCAGGTATAAATTTGATCCCGTTATATTCCGGCGGATTATGGCTGGCCGTCAGCATTACAGCGCCGGCGGTTTCTTTTAACTTGACAGCAAAAGCAGTAACAGGTGTGGGCATGGACCGGTTGTTCATAAATATCTTGATTTCATGTCCACAGAAAACCTCGGCCACAGCCTGGGCAAAATGTTCCGACAAAAACCGGTTGTCATAACCGATGACCACGCCACGACCGGCAAGACGGCTCCCCTTCACATATCTGGCCAAGGCCTCCGCGACATATTTGACATTTTCAAAAGTAAATTCTTTAGCCATTATGGCACGCCAACCATCTGTGCCAAATTTAATCGCAGCCATTCCTCTCCTACCCCCATTTGCATAAATTGATATCACCAATTCAGTTTTATGGGCCCCGGTCAGTTTTTATTACTTAATTTTAATTAATTTTACCCGGTGGGTTGATTTTCCTTTTTCCGATTAAAAATTTTTTCTACGTTATACCTCTTTATCGCTTATGTCCGTTACATGGTCAAGTTTATCTTCTTTCAAATCCACATAAAGTTCGCCCTGAGAATTGATGGCGGCCAGCGCTACTTCCCCTATCGTGTGCACACCTTTTTTTTCCAGCTCCTGCATCAGCCATTCCTCGCTTAAATTATTTTGCACCAAATTGGCCTCAATCAATTTACCGTCCACTATAAGTTCTGAAGGAACCCCCTCATATTTTGTGGCTATCCCCAAGTCCTTAGGGGTAGCGGGCCTATATTGGGATTTCAACTGGACACTTAAATGTCCGTTGGGTTCAAGAATAGCAAACTCTACCTGACTGATATCAAAAACACCCCTTAACCTGAGCTGGCTCATCAAGTCATCCATGGTATACCTGGTCAATCCCATATTTTCTTCTAATACTTTTCCATTATGAATGACCACAGTAGGTTCCCCCTGGATAAGTTTGCGCAATGGCCTGCTCTGCAAAGATACATAACCGGCTAAAATAGACAGGAATACAAAAGTCACCAAGGCAGCAAAAATAGGCCAGACATCAATATTCAGGCTGCCGGCCATATTAGCGGCAATGCTGCCGATGGTAATTCCCGTAACAAAATGGTAAAAAGTCAGCTCGGATATTTGCTGTTTTCCCACCAAACGGGCTAATACCAGCAAGGCAACAAAGGCAAAAGCTGACCGGAACATAGCTTGAATTATTTCATTCAATTAAAAAACCCCCTTTAAACCATATCGCTCTTATTATGGTTCAAAGGGAGGTTTTTAATTCCGATATTATTTCAGATTTCTCTCATGCCTTCAACACAAAAAACTCCCTTGTGGGAGTTTTAAGCGGAATATTTGCGCTCTTGCTGCGGCATTTCCAGAGTTTGTACGGCTCTGGAGCCAAGCACGCCCAATTTGTCGGCGCCAACAAAAGCCGCCAGGGTAACGCCGATAAACACCAGGAAGGACTGGGCTGTCGTTAATTGGGTAAGAACTATACCACTGACTCCCAGGAGAATGTCAAACAGGTAAATGGCCAGTACTGTCTGGCGATGGGATAAGCCTTTTTCCAACAAGCAGTGATGCAGGTGTTCCTTATCAGCTTTAAAGATGGGCTGATGGTTCATAAACCTTCTCACAATAGCAAAAGCAGTATCAAATATGGGGATACCGATAATGAATATAGGCACAAACACCGACATAACGGCAAAGCCCTTGGTCAGCCCAATAATAGAAAAAGCAGCAAGGATATAGCCCAAAAACATGCTTCCCGAATCACCCATAAAAATCTTGGCCGGGTGAAAATTGTATTTGAGGAAGCCGATAGTACTGGCGCCCAGGATAATTGCCGGAAGGACTACCATGTACTGGCCTTCCAGCCATCCGATTACAGCCAGGCAGAAAGCAGCTATGGTAGCCACGCCACCGGCCAATCCGTCTAAACCGTCAACCAGGTTAACGGCGTTGGTTACGCCAACAATCCAGAACAAGGTAATGGGGATGCTCAATATCCCTAAATTCACTACCCCGCCGAAGGGGTTGGTGACAAAAGTGACTTCTATACCGAATAATACCAAAACCAAGGCTGCTACAATCTGGCCTAACAGCTTCAACCGGGGTGAAATATCAAAAATATCGTCCATTATTCCTAAAGCAACTATCAAGGCGCTACCGATGACCAGGCCCAGTGTGATTTTACTGATTTCCTGTGTGACCAGCATAGCTATGACAAAGCCAAGAAAAATGGCCACTCCGCCTAACCTGGGCATCGGCTTGCAGTGTACTTTACGGTCATTGGGGCAATCAACTGCGCCAATTTTAAAGGCTAACCTTCTTACCAAAGGCGTCATTATCAGCGTTGTCAGGAAAGCGACTGCGATTCCGAGTACTTTGGTCTCCACTTCGTCTCTCCCCTCCCCAAGGGCAACGTCCTTACGAAATATTTCTATGCTAAAATAGCAAACAACAATACACACTTGTCCCTATTTTAACACATTAACCGACATTTGTCACTACTATCCGCAAAATTACTCGCCAATAGCAAACATTAATTCTGCCTCGGCAACCAACTGATCGCCCACAAATGCCCGGCCAAAAGCCTTGCCTACCCGGCCACGCAGCTTTAACATCTCTACCTCCAACCGCAGTTGGTCACCCGGGACAACCTGTTTTCTAAAACGCACCTTATCCAAACCGGCAAAAAAAGCAATTTTCCCTTTAAATTCAGGCTTTGACAGGATGTACACCGCCCCTGTCTGAGCCAATGCCTCGATAATCAAAACTCCCGGCATAACCGGGTAGTTAGGAAAATGCCCCTGAAAATACTCTTCGTTAGCGCTTACATTTTTTTGTCCCACAACTTTATTTTCATCCATTTCAATAATCCTGTCCACCAACAGAAAGGGATATCTGTGGGGCAAAATCTCTTTAATCCGGTTAATATCTAACATTTTGGTTCCTCCTTTATATGCCGGTTACCGGCTTTTTAACATTTTATCTTTTAATTTTATAATCAACCCTGTCAAATCGGCTATCTCTCTGACCTTGAGCAGTAACAAACCGAAAAAGTAAACCAGTACTCCTGCCGCACCGGCAAGTAAAATTTTCAGCAAAAGCCCCTGGCGCGAACTGTCCGGGACATAGCTTCCCAGCAAATTATAAAGTACGGCTGTTACCAATGCCATCACAGCGCCGGCAGAAATGATCTTACCTAAAGTCAGCAGCCAATGGGCAGGGAAAATTTCACCCAACTTCCTTCTCAGGTAAACATATAAGATCAAAACATTAACAGATAAACCCAACGCCAATCCCAAAGCCAGGCCCCCAACGCCCATAATTTTAACCAGCAGCAAATCAAATAAGACAGTGGCCATGGCGCCCACCGCAGCGATAAGCACAGGAGTTACCGTATCCTGCAGGGCATAAAAACTTCTGGTCAAAATGTCTCTTAGGGCCCACGGAATTATCGCCAAAGCATAATAGGCCAGAGCATTAGCCGTGACTACCGTGTTGTGAACCGTAAATTCCCCATGTTCAAAGAGCAGCTTAATTATAGGTTTATTCAGTGTGAGGAGCCCCACTGCGGCAGGGACCAGAATCAGAAAAAAGAGACTGATCCCGCGAATCAAGGTTTCTTTTAATAGCCCGTATTCCCTTTTTGATGCGTAAACCGACAGGGCCGGAAAAACAGGAATGGAAATAGCCGCCACAAACAAGCCAAGGGGTAGCTGCATCACCCTGTTGGCATAGTTTAACGCCGAAATGCTTCCTGCTTCGAGGGTTGAAGCCAGTCCCCGTTCCACAAAAACCGGCGCCTGGCCGATAATCACCCCCAGTACAACAGGGAGCATTAGCCACAGGGTTTTCTTTACACCCGGGTGGGACCAGGAAATAATCAGGCGGTATTGAAAACCCTTTTTCCACATCACCGGGAGCTGAAAAAGAAATTGCGCGGCAAAACCCACCATTGTCCCTGCTGCCAGGCTGGCAATCCCCCAGCGGCGCCCTAAAGCCAGGACAAACCCGATGGTAACCAGACTGGTAATCATGGGGCCCAAAGCCGGAAATAAAAAATGCCTGTAAGAGTTCAAAATAGCCGAAATCAGCCCCATTAAGCCAATAAACAATAGGGCCGGCAGTATTATGCGGAACAGTTTTGCCGTTAAAGCCAGGCTGGCCCGGTCAAAACCCGGCGCAAGCAATTTTACAATATAAGGGCTTAGAACAAAAGCCGCGGTAATCAGGGTAATAAAAAAAACCGCCACCAGGTTAATTGTTGTATTGGCCAGGTTATTTGCTTCTCCCCTGTCCCTGGAAACCAGGTAATCATTGAAGACAGGCAAAAATGCAGCGTTAAAGGCTCCCGCCAGGGCCATAGCCACCATACTGGGGATAGTATAGGCCACTACATAAGCGTCGGTATGGGCAGATGCACCGAACTGGTTGGCAATCACCATTTCCCTGATAAAACCGACAAACCGGCCGACCAGAGTTGCTACCATGATGACCGACGCCGCTTTCGCCAAACTTTTGGTGTTACTCATGCCTTTTTCCCTCTTTGCATTTTTCTCGTCCTTCTACGTACTAATTTTTCATATACTTCTGCCGTTTTTCGGGCCATCGCTTCAGCGGTAAATTTCTTCTCAACTGTTTCCCTTCCCGTTCTGGCCAACTCCCGGGCAAGACCAGGCAGTTCCAAAACACTGGTTATGGCTTCGGACAAAGCAATGGGATCGCCCGGAGGCACAAGTAAACCGTTAACACGGTTTTTAATGATTTCCGGTACACCGCCCACCGCACTGGCCACAACAGGCTTTTCCATGGCCATAGCCTCTATAATGGACAATCCAAAACCTTCTGACAGGGAAGGCTGTACAACAATATCCACAGATGTCAAGACTTCCGGAATGTCTTTTCTAAAACCGGCAAAAATGACATTTCCGGCAATTCCCAGCTCCCGGGCCTGTTCCTCAAGGCGCTTCTTTTCCGGGCCTGTCCCCACAATGAGCAACTTTAAAAATGGAAAATCACGGACCAGTTGTTCAAAGGCATAGAACAAAATACTGTGCCCTTTGACAGGATGCAATCTGGAAATTACCGCCAGCAAAGTTTCATTATCGGCGACCTTGAACTGTTTTCTTATTTGAGCCCTTTTGGCCTCAGAAAAAAAATATTTATTTAATTCCAAACCATTGTATATAACGGAAACCCTTCGTTTACTGATACCGTATTTTTCACAAACATACCCGGCCAAATCTTCAGAAACTGTTATAAAATGCTTAGTCAAAGGCAGGGTCAGTTTTTCGCTGATTTTATTTACATACAGGTCCAGCTTTCGCGGGTAATCATACTCCAGATTGCTGTGGATCGTTGTAACAATGTTTTTTATCCCTGCTTTTCTGGCAGCCAGCCGGCCGACCAGATTTGCGCGCACCCCATGGGTATGTACTATGTCAAAACCATTTTTCTTTATGTAATCGGAGAGCCTGAAGATAACTTTAAGGTCTAACTTCCCGGTCATAGGGAAAACCTGGTGGGGAAAACCTTCGCCCGCCAGTCTGCCGGCCAGCGGCGCTCCAAACAAACAGGCCACCACAATATGAAAATCCTGCCGGTCCATATTTCTCAACAGTGTAATCAAATACTGCTCAGCCCCGCCAAATTCTCCGCCACCTATAACATGCAGCACTTTTATTTTCTTCTTCAACCCTGCTCTCCCCCTAAACACGTCCTATTAATATATTCTAACAGGCATTCCTTTTTTGTACAACTTAGATTCTAAATTGGGGGCAAATGTTTGGATTTTCTTAGGGGCCGTGAAAAATTGAAGGCCGAATGCTTCACAGACCTTAGATGTTTATAAGAAAAGCATTCGGCCATAAAAACCCCCGCCTAATTTCACCGGGAAACAGTTTATACCGGTTCTGACGGAACATAATATATGAGCCATTTACCATCTATTTTCATTAAATACACATACTCCGTCATGTTAATTACGTTTTCGCCGTCGGCATCTTTGACGGTCATCTTTGAATCATATGTAACCTGTGCCAGCCAATCACTTTTATTCACTACTTTACCTTTGGAAAGGATTTCGTATTTTAAACTTATGTTGCGGTCCGCCATTTCGTTCAGGGCATCGGCGTTTGTCGCCAGGGCGGCTTCTTCTGTTCCGGTGAGATACTCCTTCAACGGAGATAAATCATAGGGAGCTCCGCCGTTTAGCAGTTCTTCATTTTTTGCCATGTAGGCATCGGTCACCGCTAACAGTTCTTCATCATCAGGAAGCTGTGTCTTATCATTGGATAGCATGTTATATAACATGGTCATCACTTCGGCTCTGGTGGCATAACTGTTAGGTTCGAATTTTCCATTCGACTTGCCCTTAATAATGCCAACATCAGCAGCCTTTTGAATAACTTCAGCAGCCCAATGTTCATCAGAGACATCAGGGAAACTCCTGGGTTGTTTTACAGGGCTCCGGTCATGTAAGCCTTTGACCACCATAGCGGCAATCTCCGCTCTCCTAATATTGGCATTGGGGTTAAAATTGCCTTGGGTGTCCCCGTAAATAATTTCTTTCTGATAAAGGGTGTTCACTGCCTCCCTGGCCCATGAGGGTATCTTAGCAGCATCCTTAAACGAAGCCTTTCCGGCAGCCGGAATCAAATTCAAGGTCTGAAACATCATGACTGCAAACTCAGCCCTGGTAATGTTCTGATTTGGAAGTAGTTTCCTGGCGGGCACGTAAGCCCTCATCTGCTCATCATAGCGGGTCGAAGGATAACCTTTTACTATGCCCATTGCTACCAAATGAGTCATCTGGTTTTCCGCCCAATGCCCTTCCACGTCGGAGAGGTCATAAATCAGCACATCCGTTATATTTGCCGATGCCGGAGCAGCAACCAGCAGCAGGCATATAACCAGGGTAAAAAACCTCCGTAACCTGATCTGTCTCATGTTTTCACTCCTAACAAAAATTGTTTGCATTACCATATTAGTTCTCTAACCGCCTAAAAATACCCTGCTTTTATAAACAAATTCTTTTCTGGTAAATTATGTTAGGACTGACCCTTTGGCCCTACACTGATGCCGCCTATTACAATAGCAGCTACCTGTCACTTATTGCGACTTAGCGAAAGATTTTCTTCGCTAAGACCAGGAAGAGGAACTTGGGCAGTTCCAACATTCTGAAAAAGCGGCTTGGCTGGGTGACCAGCCTATACAACCATTCCAGGCCGAGCCTCTGCATAAACACCGGGGCTCTTTTCACAGCTCCCGCCAACACATCAAAACTCCCGCCCACACCTATAGCAACAGGAATCCCCAGTTCCGCTTGATGAGCGTTAATCCATGCTTCCTGTTTTCCCATACCCAAAGCAGCCAGCAAAATATGAGGCCTGGAGGCTTTGATATCTGCAAGGACTCCATCTTCACCATCTTGAAAATAGCCATGGTGGTATCCGGCAATTACAACACCCGGGTATTTGGCCCGAACATTGGCAACGGCCTGTTTGACCACCTCTTCCCTTGCCCCCAGGAAATAAAAACGGTATCCCTCCCGCGAGCAAATTTCAAACAGCGCCTGAATGAGATCAATACCCGTCACCCGGCCTTTTAAGGGGGTCCCAAATATCTTTGCGGCAATGATCAGGCCGACCCCATCGGCCGTAATAAGGTCTGCTTCAGATAAAATTTCAGCAAATCGGGGCTCTCGGCGGGCTTTCATAACAATCTCGGGGTTAGCGGTAACAATCATGGCACGGCCACCCTCTTTTATCACCTGTACTATATATTGTAGGGTTTCCGACAGGTCAAGTTGATCAATTTTTACTCCTAAAATGTCAATTTTCCCCGGCATAAAACACTAACCACCTTTATGTCTATATAGAAACTTTATATCTTATATAAACTTTATGTCTTAATATAAACTTCCATATGCAGCGCGAATTTTTAAGGAGAGGCATAAAACCTCTCCTGTGTTTTTTCTATCTTATCAAGTTAAACCACTTATCAAGTTAATCCAGTACTATGGGAGCGCCAGGCCCTCATCCTGCTGAGTGGATTTGGGCGCCGTCCCGGTTGCACCGGTGTTCGAGGGCGGTACAACAATATTAGTCCCACCCTGTCCGGTGGCAGGAACGCCTCCCTGCTTTGGCCCGATGGATTCCGCGCCTCCCGTAGAACCGTTACCCGGCTGCTGCGTCCCGTTGGAAGGATTAATTATCGAACCATTATTATTTGGTTCGGTAGGTTCAGTGGGTGCGGTATTCCCTGTATTCCCCTCCGGTGGAGGAACTCTAACGGAACCATTGGGGCTTTGTTGCGGCGTTTGGCTGTCTGTTTCGCCAATGTTTACGTCAACCTGCGGTTTGTTTTGTGGAGGTGCTTCTATCTGTTTTTTCACATGCCCCTTACTCGTCTTTTTAGGTATATCCTTCGGAACATTTATTGGTTTATCAACTACGGCGGCAGTTGTTACACCCTTGAACATGTCGGCCAATACCAGTTTGGTTTTTTCTTCATCAGCCTTCCAGTAACTGATGCCTTTGTAGTTGTAAAAGGTTCCCGGCAGGGTTTGCGCCACAATATTATCCGGGTTTAATGATGAAGCAACTCTGGTCAAAAAGAATATATCTTTAAATCCAAAGTTTGTATCTACTACCGAAAAGATTTGTGGCAACAGTTTTGGCAACTTGACTATGGTTTTCGCCTGCAGAATTTCATCGGCCAAAGCCATTAGAAACTTCTGCTGCCGCTCTGTACGGGAGATATCCCCAAGAGCGTCATGGCGGTAACGCACATACTGCAAAGCTTTATTGCCATCCAGGCGCTGCACGCCCTTGTACAGGTTAATTGTGTTCTTCCCATCGCGCCAGTACATCCTTTTTTCCACGTCGATGGTAACCCCGCCCAAAGTGTCAACAATATCTTTAAATCCCTCGAAATTGGTTTTAACATAGTATGGTATATTTACTCCCAGTAAATTTTCCACAACGGCAACGGCCAGATCGGTTCCGCCTATCTGGTTAGCGGCATTAATCTTTGATTTGCCGTAACCGGGAATATCAACCAGTGTGTCTCTGGGAATAGAAAGCATGGCAATTTTCTTGGTTTCCTTATCAATACTCACCAGAATCATGGTATCAGTGCGGGTATCTTTTTCCCCTTTCCGGGCATCAATGCCGAGCAACAATACATTCAGCCTGTCAACAGGCAAGTCGTCTTTATTTTCGGCAGCTTTTATCTTAACCGGCTCATTATTCTTTTTCTCACCTATATTGGCCAAAATATTGCCAATGTAAAAAGAACCGGCAAAAACAGCGACTAACGCCAGGATATTCATAATCTTAAAAAATTTGTTCTTCATAAAAACCCACCCCAAATCAAAAAAAGGTGCTTCCTAAATAATTTTACAGTATTTTTCTGTCATATTCAATAACCAACACTTGGGAGCACTAAAAACGAAATTCGTACTCTACGGGTCTGGCCTTGGAGATATCGGTTACCGTCTTTACAACCAGGCGCCGCTCATCGCCCGGTTTGAGCGGAATAGTAATATATCCCTTACCGGTGTAATATAACTTCCCGTTTACCTCGACAGCTCCCCGGAACGGACGCTTATCCGCCCGGTTCCTGATCTGCACGGTAACAAAACTTACCCGGTCTACCGGCAAATCCCTTGGTATTACGGACACAATAACGGTACGTTCGCTGACAGGCAAATCAGACCCATTCTCTCCTGAAGCGGCCACACTCAGAGAAAACTGTGAACGGTCAAGGCCCAAAGCGCTAAGGCTGGCGGAACTGTAAACTACCACTTCCCATGTACCGGCCCGGGGGGAAAGAACCTGGGCAGAAACACCGGGCTTACCCGCGGCATCGCCTCCGGCAAACCCCGTCTCAGCTTTTTTGTTGCCCTCCGGGTCATACAGGTACATCCTAACTTTGCCGGCATATAGGTCTGTATTTAGTTTATTAACGCTTAAAAGAACATCCAGTTGCGCTCTTCCAGGCGGCACTTCGAAAAAGTACCTTTTGTACTGGGCGGGCTTTAGTGTTTCTTCCAGGCTGCGGCTGTAGTTGTCAGTCTCATTTAAAGAGTAAGGTTTTACAATATTCACTAAAAGGTCTGTATCAATTCCATAACTGGTCTGGTCATTGGCGCGGACCAAGGTGGAATACAGTCCTTCCTTAGCCGGAAGATCAAACTGGAGAGGTATTTCCCGTGTCTTTCCGGGCGGGACAAGAATCCGGTCTGTGTCAGGCTTGACCCACGGCGATAGAGTATAAATTGACAACTCTTTTATTCCGGAAGAGTTGTTTTTCACATACCATGATACTTTACCCGGTTCCAGACGCTGTTCCAACAGTCCATATCCCATACCGCATTGCGAGTTATATATCGATGAGCTAAAGTTGGCATTCTCTTTAATAAACTGCATTTCAATCCAGGTCTGAGCAATATTGACCAACCCATAGCCCTGTTCAGCATAGGAATAGTCAGGTATTTTTCTCGCGCCCAGTTCTATAGCTCTTTTAATAATATACGGAGTAACATTGATTTTTTCATGCGTAGCAGCTTCCTGCAAGAGGGCAATACCCCCCGCAACGTGCGGAGCTGCCATGCTGGTCCCTTCACTGATGAAGTACTGTTCACCTTTTCTCATCGGCACAGTAGACACCACACTGCCGGGGGCTACTACCCGCGGGGCCATGGCGCCATCTCTGCGGGGGCCCACAGAGCTGAAAAACCAGAGGTTTTCTGCCGGCACCTTCCAGCCATAGTCGGTTTCCCACATTTCCGGAGCAGTATACGCCCCGACACTGATAGCCGAATCGGAATCGGCAGGAGTAGTTACTGAACTTAATCCGGGACCGTCGTTTCCCGCAGCCACCACAAAAACAACGCCGTATTCTTCTGTTAAGGTATTTATTAACTTGGCCGGGACACTTCCCCCAACGTAATCATCGGGCTTAAACCCCAGGCTGAGATTGACAACTTTAGCCCCATGTGAAGCAGCATAAATCATGGCCTCCGAAACAGAGCTCCAACTGCCGTAACCGGCGGAATCCAATACTTTTAAAGCCATAATCTGCGCCCCCGGGGCTACCCCTTGAGCATACCCGTTAGCGGCAATAATCCCCGCCACATGAGTTCCGTGATCATTGCCGTCAAAACCCAGGTGAATTCTATTTCCATTTGGATCGATTTCCAGCAGGTTAAAATTAAAAATATTTTTTCCGTCCAGGCTTTTAAAATTGGCGAAGACCCCTGAACCTTCAAACAAATTAAGGGCAGTCTCATCTGCAAAGTCCTTGTCCAGGTCTGTATCTACATATACAGTGTCATATTTTCCACTTACTTTTGCATCGGTAACCAAAACAGCAAAAACATCGTTTGTATTCCCATTGAAATTTATATCCATACCGTTTCCGTTAGCGGTGGAAAAATCGCTTTCCCGTATATAACCGTAATGAAAATGTTCACTTTTAGAGACGATAGAACCAATCCGATAGTTCCCGTCAGCCAAATTTACGGCTCCATTATTTTTGGGGGCAATAGCCTTTGTATCTAATACGCCTTCCCCTGTAAAATCTTTCCAGGTGATAATTTTTCTCTTCCCGTCGGTAGTCTTCTGCAGGTCAGGATGGCCGGGATCAACCCCTGTATCAATTACCGCCACAATCTGACCTTTTCCGTCGGCTCCCGTTTCATTCGTGAAAAGATCCGCCGAAATACTGCTTTTTGTCACCTGCAAACTTTTCCGGGGGTCCATAAGCATACCGGCATCCGTTTCGGCTGCTTCCAACGGCGCAACCCTTTGTTCCCTGTCCAGGTTTATCCTCTCTACGCCTTGCATATGGGCAATTATATCAAGTTGGCTTGGTGGTACGGTAGCCGTAAGGTAATCCAGGCGTGGATAAAACAAATTAACCTTTCCGCCCATCCGTTCAATGGCCGTCCTGACCCGGCCGGCTTGCCCGGCGGCAGTGGTTATCAGTATTTCTTGGTCACTGTCTTTTGAGACACTGTCTTTACCGTTATTAGTCAATTGATTGCTTGTTTCCAAAGTCAGACCGGCTTTTTGCGCAGCTTCCCCGTTAGCTGGGGTTTGCTGTTCTTCCTGACCGCTTATTTCCTGCGTAAGTTTTTCCACATAGTTTAACTGTCCATATTCGTCGATTATAACAGCTACTTTATCTCCCGGCTTTAAATATTGTGGTAAAATTCTTTTTGTATCAGAATAAAAGTCGGTATTGTTTGCGTAGGTAAACTTTTCCCGCTGCCCGTTAATATTGAGCGCCAGTTCCCTGTTTTGTAGGCTGATATCCTCAATTTCCCCGACAAAAGTATATCCCCGGTCCAGTTCAGCCAGCAGTTTATTTATCAGAACCGCCGTTTCTCCCCGGCTGGCCGGGCGGTCCGGCCTGAAGGTTCCGTCAGGAAAACCGGACAAAAATTGAAGTTTTACAGCAGTGGCGATGAAACTTTTTGCCCAATCCGGGATCATATCGGCATCGGTAAATTTGTTCAGCAGGGCAGAATCGCTATTGGGCTCAGTTTGCAAAGCCCTGATTAAAATAGATGTTATTTCATCTCGCCGGATTTGTTTATCGGGTTTGAAGGTTCCGTCCGGGTAACCTGAAATTAAACCTCTTTCCCTGGCCACCAGGACGTGTCCGGCCGCATAATGCGAAGACTTCAAGTCCGTAAATCCGGTAGGAACACCCTGCAAAGCCGCAGCTTCCGTATCCAGTCCCAACGCGTTAACAATCATTACGGCAAACTGGGCCCTGGTAACACTTTGTCTGGGCCAAAAAGCCCCGTTATAACCATTTATTATTTTGGCGGCCGCTGCCTTTAATATTTCTTTTTCCGCCCAGTGCCCCCCGGTATCGGAAAAACCGCCGGCCAAAACAACGGCAGGCGCAAAAAAACCTGTACATAAAAAACAGATTAACATGCCGGCCAATATTTTAAATTTAACAGTTTTTTGCTTCAAAACGGATACCTCCAAAAGAAAGGACTTTTCCCCGGCAACTTTTACAGGTATTTTTCCATGCGCTGTTTTCTCAGCTCTTCCAGAATGAGCTTAATATCCTGGGACCGTTCTTTGGGACAAATAAGCAGCACGTCTTCCGTGTCTATAACTACGAGATTATCTACTCCCACTGCGGCAATCAATTTGGTCTTTCCGTCAATTATGCAGTTATGGGCGCCGATGGTCACTACTGAACCCTGCAGGTAATTACCTTCCGAATCAACCTCGAAAAGCCTGGATAAAGCAGCCCAACTGCCAACGTCATCCCAACCAAAATCACCCGGCACAACCAAAATGTTGTTTGCCTTTTCCAGGATAGCATAGTCTATGGATTGTTTAGGCAACTTTCCGTATACCTGTAGCAGTCTTTGCTCAAAATCCCCCTCATTCAGCCCCCTGCCAATTTGACACAAGCCCTCGTATAACTGAGGTTGATATGTTTCCATGGCTCTCAGGATCGAACTTGTCTTCCATATAAACATTCCGCTGTTCCAAAGAAAATTGCCGGAGCCAAGGTAAGCCTGCGCAGTTTGGTAATCAGGCTTTTCGGTGAAAGATTTCACCTCAAAATATACCGCTCCGGAATACTTCTTTTGCTCTCCCAATTCTATATATCCATAACCTGTCTCCGGCCGGGTCGGGACAATTCCCAGGGTAATGAAGGCTTCTTTATCAGTAGCCAGCCTTACCCCTGTTTTAAGAGTTTGAACAAACCTGTCATTATCAGCCACATAGTGGTCGGCCGGCAGGATAACCATTACAGATTCGGAGTCTTTATGCTGTAAAAGAATTGCCGCCAGGCCTATACAAGGAGCCGTGTTTCTGCCCTCAGGTTCCACGATAATGTTCGCCGCCGGTAAACCGGGCAATTGCTGTTTGACCAAATCAACATAAGGTCTGGCCGTCACCACATAGATATGATTTACCGAAACCATTTTTCTGGCCCTGTTAAAGGTAAGCTGCAGCATGGTTCCCTGGTCCAAAAGCCTGATAAACTGTTTGGGCATAGACTCCCTGCTCCTGGGCCAAAAACGTTCTCCTTTTCCGCCTGCCAAAATTATTACAGAAACAGCCACTGCCTTTACCTCCCAGAAAATGTTAGTAACTTAGTTCGACAATAGCTACGGTCTCTCCTGCCGGTTCGTGTCCGAAAACGCAAATTAATTCCAGAAATAAAGTTGGCGCCAAAATTAATAAACCCATAGCACAAGCTACGGGTTTGCCAGAAGTCCTTTCAATAAAATCTCCAGCATTTGTTCCAGAGTATCTTCCAGATTTTGCACTCCCTCATCTCCAAAAACCGCAGGACCAACAAGCCCTCCCATCATACCGGTAAAAACCATAGCGGCTGCCCTGGAATTAACTTCATTCCTTATCTCGCCTCTATCAATCCCAGATTTAATGATGTTTTCAATGGCCGCAAACTTTTCTTCCCGCATTTTCATTAACCAACTGCGAAATTCTCTACCAAAGTGGGCATGTTCGGTCATGGTTACTTTAGCCAGATCCTTATATTCAAGGATAAACCTGAGATGCAGCCGGGCAACCTGTTTCAATTTTTCCGTGGCAGAAATACTTGCACTAAGCTGTTCCGTTATGTTTTTGTTGTAAAATTCCATGCCGGACTTTAATATTTCCTGAAACAGTTCAACTTTACTGGAGAAATATTCGTATACCGTCCCTTTGCCAACATCGGCAATCTGGGCAATTTCCTCCACTTTGGCTTCGTGAAAGCCCTTGGAGGAAAAAACCTTTACGGCCGCCTCGATAATTCTCTGGCGTTTATCTGATAAAACATCTTTAGTCATCATGTCTCACCATATTTCTTTGCAAAAGTTTTTAATACGCAGCGCCGGTAGACGATGACGCTCCCGCGGTTAAACCGGAAATAAATAACCCATACTTAAACTTCGACTTCAGTTGGTTATAATTATAGATAAGCTCGGTTAAACCCTGCTCAGCGGTTTCCAGGTCAATAGTTGACTTTTTGACGTCCTGGTTGGTCAGCAAGCCGGCTTTAAATTTCAGCATATCTATTCTTACAACTTCCCGCTGTTTCTCAACTTCTTTCTGCTTATACGCAATGCTTTTTTCCAGGGCTTTGAGTGATAAATAATCCTGCTTGACGGCCAGGGTGGTGGCCACTTCCTGTTTGTTCACCGCCACATTTGCTGCTTCCGCATCCAGTTTTGCTTTGTCAAAGTAGACTACTCCCCCGCTGTAATATTTCCTGGCTACCTCGTATTCCTTTTCCTTGACAGCCTGGTTTTCCCGGACCGATATTATTTCAATGTTATTCTGGAGGGCTTTGTAGACTTCGTCAGCAACATTAACATCTTTCATCGGGACATATTCAAATTTGTCGGTTAACTTTAACTGGGTGTCTATATCCAAACCGATCAATTCATTCAACTTCATAACAGCCAGGGACAAATCATTTTGTGCACTTGTTACTCCGGCTTCACTGGCAGCCACCAAAGCCTCAACGGCAAGAACGTCGCTTTTGGCCACTGTTCCCAGTTGATAACTGTTTTGCACAATCGCCAACTGGTCCTTGGCATAATTCAATGTATCTTTTTTTATCTGTAGCATTTTTTGCGCCTTCAGGACATTGTAATAAGCTCCTTCAACAGCCAGTTTAGTGCTTTTTTCCGTAAATTGCTCCTTTTCCTTTGCCAGCGTAACAGCCATTTGCGCCGCCCTGGGAGCAACCCATTTCAGTTTGCCGAGGTCGTAAGTACTCACTCTGTCCAAATCAATGTCATCAGCGGTCTTCTCAGCCAAATCCAGATCCCTTTCGGCCTTTTTAGTCTCTATGCGCGCCAGTTTCAGGTCGTTATTGTTGGCCATGGCCAGATCAATGGCCTGCTGCAGAGAAAGCTCCTTTACCTGTGGCCCGGTACTTTGCGCATATGTAATACCGCCTACGGCCAGAGTTATAAGCAGCATAGCTGTAATAAAAAAGGTAACCTTTTTGTTTGATAATCGCGCCGGCATTCTCTCTCCCCCTTCTTTAAACTACAAATCCCTATTCTTTAATAACCACTCTGGTCTTATCGGTTAATGAATTTTGTCCGAGAATGACCACCTGTTCACCTTCTTTTAAACCTTTAGTGATTTCTACATTCTTTTCATCTTCCAGACCCGTTGTAACATCCTGTTCGTAGGCTACTCCATCTCTAACCACATAGACCACTTTTTTATCTCCCCGGGCTACCAATACTTCCTTGGGAACCAGAGGCACATCCTCCCTGGCCTGCGTGGTGATGGAAATCTCCGCAAACATGCCGGGTTTTATCTTGCCGTCCGCATTTTCTATTTTTACTTTGACCTGGTATCCCTTGGTCCTGGAGTCGGCAGCCGGACTTAAGGCAGCAATAGTTCCCACAATATCTTTTTCGCCCAGAGCATCTATCTCGACCTTTACTTTTTGGCCTTCTCGCACAAAAGGAATGTCTTTTTCAGTAATTACGCCTTCCACATAAACATTGCCGGTATCAACTATTGTTAACACAGGGGCGCTGGGACCTACCAACTCGCCTATTTCCACGTTTTTTACTGAAATTTCACCGTTTATAGGCGCGGTGATACGGGCATTAGCGAGCTGGGCTTTAATCAGGTCCACATTGGCCTGGGCCTGTTTTACCTGCGCCTCCGTAGGAGTATTCAGGGACAGGTTATACTGTAAAAGAGCCAGTTCATATTGCTGCTTTGATATAGCGCCCTCTTTATATAAATTTTCCATGCGCTTTAAATTGTTCCAGGCATCCTGGATACGGTAGTCGTTTTGCACGGCGTTGCCCTTGGCAAGTTCCAATGCGGCCTGGGCCTGTTTCAACTGCGCATTTAGCTCGGTTGTATCCAATTGAACCAGTAAATCGCCTCTTTTCACCTTCGAACCTACATCAACGGTTACCCTGGTCACTTTCCCCGCAATTTTGGGGATAATCATAACCTCAGCGCTGGCAGTTACCTTGCCGGTTATTACAGTATTATTGGTAACACTCCCTTTCTCCACTTTGACAACCGATACCGGTACCGGTTTTTGTTCATCATTAGCAGCGGTTTCTTTGTTCCCGCATCCGCCGGCAAGTACGGCAAACAGCAGTAGCATAAACAAAATCAATGTTCTTTTTAATCTCCTCATCCACACCAAACTCCCCTGATTCGTTAAAATTGATTTAATGCACAATAAGAAAAAGGCAAAAGGGTACTTAGAACCGACCAGTCAGTCAGTCTAATACTAATATAAGTATACTTTTACCAAGAAGCTTTTGTCAATCAATTTTAGACCGGTCAGGGGCAGTTTTCAAGGCTTTTTTTCGTATATTAACGAACCGTCCGCAAAGACCTTTCTAATTACATAACCATTGAACTCCTGCGGCCTGGCCCAGTAAATTTCCTGCCATTCCTTGTCTGCTTCCGGGATGTTCCAACTGCTCCTGGAAGAAAGGAACAGGTACCTGGCTTTCTGATACCTGTTTAATTGCGCCAGCATTTCCGGGCTGTAGGGAATTTTGCTGGCATTCCTGTCCCCGTACCAGCTCAACATATGCCCATCGTTGGAGATGATTAAATCAGACCGGGTGGAATGGTTGGCCAAAAAAGTTATCTGGGCCGAAAACTTTTTAAAGACAGGTTCGGGGGTATGTTTACTGTTCCAATCGGGCAGGTTGCCCAGGATAAACACAGTGGTTAAGACGCTTAAAACGAGTACCTGTAAAGGTTTCCGCAATTTCAGCGAAGGCAGCTTTTCGAGCAGGCGCCAAACGAAAGCCAATCCCAGCAATATATAAAAAGGAACAAAGAGGAAAAACAGCCGGGGGATATAATGGATAACCAGCAGCGCGGCCAACTGGGCGCAAAAACTGCCTGCCAAAACCAGTTTTAACGGCGCTGTTTTTTTGCCCAAAGGCCATACCAGGGCCAGGAGGCATAAAACCATCAAACCCCAGTGAATACCGGAAAACGAGGGGTTAAAAAAGTCACCGGCAAAACTGAACCACCCTGTTTTTACCTTGGCCATAACCTGGCCGGGGTGTGATGCAATAAAATCCAGCACATCCGGCTTCTTTAACATCATATAAAGAGAATATTCCGGATAGGCCGCAGTAAACATCACCGGTTCAAACTTTTGCAAGGAAAACAGCGGGCTGCCAAAAAGCAGGAAATTCCTTATAAACCAGGGCACAGTGGGAATCAAAAATCCTGCTACGAACCGCAATATAATAAATATTTTCTTTCTCCGTTTTAACATGAGATAAACCAAAACAAAAGGCAGAAAAACCAGCGCATTGTACCTGGCCAGGTAAAACACTCCGCCAATTAACCCGATAATCAGGTCTCCCCGGGGACCTTCCAGTTTTTCACCCGTCAACAAATATATCCATAAGCACATCAAAAAAGCCGCTAACGGTTCGGTCAGGCCCGACACGCCAAAATGCAGCGCCAGGCCGCTGAACATAAAAATAAGCGCCGCGCAGAAACCGACAGCCCGGTTAAAGAGATTCTGCCCGATCAGATAAATCAAAGGGACGGTAAGCACAAAAAACAGCCCCGTGGTTACAGCAACAGCATTGTCATTAGAACCCAGTATTTGCATGGAAAGGGCTAATATCAGCGGCCATAAAGGCGCCCGCCATGGGTTGGGATGCGGGATACCATAGTACTGTAAACCCAGGGGCGTTATGTAAGCGGAAACAAAACCCTCGCCGCGGGCCACATTCCTGCCTATGCTGGCATAATCCATAGCATCATTATATAAAAGGCCGTTGAAAACAGAGTCGTAATAAGAGTACCAAACGGCTGCGGCAGCAATAAATAAAAAAACTGCCAGAAGGATATTTGTTCTTTTCTTGTTCGGGCAGGCAAAACCGAAATCCAATTAATTACACCTCTCTCCATAAATCCCGGTAAAATTCAATAGTTTGCCGCAATCCCGTTTCCAGGGAAACAAGGGGCTGCCAGCCCAATACATTCTTGGCCAACGAAATGTCAAATACGCTCTTTTTGATGTCGCCCGGCCTTGGCTCCAGGTACTCGGCCCGTAAATCACTCTTGAATATTTCCCTGAGGCGGCTGCATAAATCGTTAACGGATACCTGGGCGCCGGTTCCTATGTTTATAACCATCCCGTCGCCCTGTTCAAGGGCCAGGAGGTTGGCATTAACGATGTCCTCCACAAAAACAAAATCCCTCGTTTGCTCACCGTCGCCATAAATCAAGGGAGGTTCTCCGGCCAGAAACCGCCTGGCAAACAGGAAAACAACGCCCCCTTCCCCTTTCAGCCCCTGCCTGGGCCCATAAACATTGGCGTAACGAAGGATGGTATAATTCAAATTAAAATTTTTGTGAAAAGCTTTGATATATAACTCCGGTACGTATTTTGAAATGCCATAATTGGAAATAGGATTAACTGGATGGTTTTCGTCAACAGGAAGGTAACAAGGAGCGCCGTAAACGGCGGCCGAAGAGGCATAAATCAGCTTTTTTACATTATACGTAATACAACATTGCAGCAGATTAACAGTACCCAAAATATTAGTCATGGAATCAAAAACTGGTTCCCGTTGTGAAACCTGCACATCTGCCTGGGCAGCATGGTGTATCACCACTTCAGGTTTTTCCTTGGCAAATAAGTCTTGCAAATCATCCCCGGTAATATCAACCTGATAAAACCGGCTTTCCGCATTGATATTTGCCGGGCTTCCGGTAGAAAGGTTATCGGCGACCACCACTTCATACCCTTCCAGAATCAACCTGTCCACGATATGGGAACCTATAAACCCCGCTCCTCCAGTAACCAAAACCTTCAAATGGATAACCTCCAACCAACAACTTATTCATCTGGCGCAGTGCCTTTATCATTCCCCTGCTACCGCATCGCTTGCCGGAGAATCGGCTTCAAATTTCCTGGCAAAGCCGAGGATACGCTTATTTGACATCAGGGCAATTAGGCCAACCAGTACGCCAAACCAAAGGGTGCAAAACCTGATTAAAATGGTGGCTACGGCCGCTACGTTCCTGGGGACACCTACCAGGACCAGCAGCCCCAAAATACTTCCTTCCGTTGCCCCCAGCCCCCCCGGCAGCATGGAAACAGCCCCGACTATACCCGAAAAAGCCAGGGTAAAGGTGGAAACCAGCAGGGAAGCGTCATAGTTCAAACCGGTAAAGACAAAGTAAAAGGCTATACACTCAAAAGACCAGGATACCACGCTGATTATTACCATAAAAAGAAGTGGCAGCGGCCTCAGGAGCTGATTGGCGCTGTCTATAAGATTGTGCATTACCTGTTCAAACCTTTGTAAGAACTTCACCCGGGATACAAGCGTAATAAGCCTTTTTGTAAAGCCGGGAAACTGCAAGAGAATTACCATGGCCAGCAGCATCAGGGCTATCAGACCCACTACTTTTTTACCGTACTCGAAATACCACATGCCGGCCAGGGACAAAACAATTAAACCTATACCGTCGGAAAGCCGTTCGGCAAATATAATAGGGGCAGATTTGCTGATGGGCACTCCTTTTAATTCTTTCAGCAAAAAAGACTTCAGTAATTCTCCAACTTTGCCGGGTGTTACAGACATAGCCAATCCGCTCAGGAATATGGTGAAGCTCTGCCGGATATTTAATTTTACGTTAATGATGTTGAGAAAATAATGCCATTTGACAAAGCGCAGGACGTAATTTAAAAATGTAAGGCCCAAGATCAAAGGCAAATAAATGACCTTAAACCTGCTTAAAGCGTCCAACGTGGCCCTGTAGTCAGAAATCAGCGAAATGGCCAGAGTTGTGGCGACCCCTAACAGGATAGCCCAGATAAATTTTTTGTTTAGCTTGGTCAAGGCCGCCCCTCCCTTGAATCTTACTCACTGTATTTATCAAAAAGTTGGCCCCAGCGGTAGTTTTTTCTTACGTACTCCATCTTTTTCTTACCCCTGGTGGGCCACCAGAAATAATCGTGATAGAAAAAGGAACCGAAGATAAAGAGGTTTACTAACGGGGTACGGAAAAAGAGATTTTGCATGGCTTTTAAGGGCCCGAACCACAAAAGGTCGCCCACCCGTGAAGCCAGGTTATCGCCTACACTGAAGTTAAAGTTTACCCTTTCAATATCCTCTCCGACTATTTCGATCTGCCGTGGATCACCAACCCCTAACCCCTTCTCATGGGCAAGCCTGATGAAAGGAAGGGAAAGGGGGTCAAAGCCCATCATTTTGGCCGCAATAGCATCAATGGCTACCTGGTCAGCACTGGCCAGGATGTAATCTTTTTCGATGGGCTCCATGGTACGCGGCCCCGGGCCGTTGCCGCATACGGTACCGTCCATAACAGCAAACACGCCGGGATGGATTTCCTTTTGGATAGTCAGCAGGTCCACCAGTGTTTCGTGAATTACACTGTGGGTATAATGCCGCTTGGTATTTAAGAGCCCGCCAAAGGCATTTTTCATGGCCCCGGTAGTCGTGGTATAGATATGGCACTTCATTGTCGGCAGATGAACCACGTTTTTACCAAAGAAATAGTCAGGGATCCTGATGCCTTCAGGGAAAATCTTGTCCAATACCAGAATATCGCCTTTAGGCTCATAAGTAACCCACTTCATGTCCTCATCCCGGAAATTGTAAAGCACGGGAATATTATATTTTTTGAATATAGGCACGTATTTGTTGAGCTTTTCTCCTTTGAAAGCGTTAGTGACAACGGTCTTGTTCTGGACACAGGTTATATCGCGAAAACCCAGTTCCTTCAGCCCCAGGATAGTACCTTCCAACTGCCATGGGGTAGTATTGGCGCTAAGGTAGGGAAAATGCCAGGAAATGTTGTCCTTTAATATAGTTGTGGTATTGGGATCCAAATGCCTGTTCACCTGGGCGGTTTTCAACAGCTTAATGTAATCATCCACAACAGTTTCCGGCCTGGTTTTAAATACATAAACAGTGCTCATTTTCTCACCCCAAATAAGTTTTCGCCGCTTCGTGCCAATTAAATTTTATGGCCGATTTTCCGGCATAATAGTAAAGCCCTTGCAGCACCCGGAACAATAGGAGAAGCTTCACAGGAATCTGCAGCGGCTTCTCCCATGCCCTGGAAGCCAACAATGTATTTATTTTATACTGCATGCGCCAGTCGCCAAAATCGTAGGCACCGGAACAATAAAACGGTTCCAGCAGAACCGATACCAAATCTCCGATAATCGGCCGGTAGGTGGCCAGGCTTTCTTCGCTAACCCCTAACAATTGAAGGTCCTTAATGAGTTCAGCCTCGCTTGCGTATCCCCCGGTTAACAGCCTGCTAACCGCTACTGATTCCACCGGAGTAAACTCCACAACTGACCCGAAATCCAAAACCGTCAACTTCCGGTCGGCTGCGCTGCCGTTAATAATAAAGTTCCCCGGGTGCGGGTCAGCATGAACCATCCCCAATGCCTTCAGAGAATATAAAATAAAAGCGGTATAATTTTCAACAAACCATTTATCGGTTCCTGGATAATGTCGCAGGTCGTTTCCTTCCACCCACCGGGAAGCAATAGCCTCGTCATTGTAAGCTATAATTTCCGGAACAGAAACAGCCTCATGGTCCCGGAAAACCCGGCAAAAACGCTGCTGCTTCTCTGCTTCAGCCATGTAATCACATTCATTCAGCAGCATGGTTCTGAGGTTTTCCAGCATCGGTAAAAGACCGCTGTTCTGCAAAGGCAAAAAACGAGTAGGCCAAATAATCCCTTTCAACAGCCACAAATCGCTTTTGATTCTTTTTTCCACGGCAGGATATTTAACTTTAAGAGCCATATCCCCGGCATCGTTTTTCACTCTGTAAACCTGCCCGATAGAGGCCTGGGCATAAACTGCAATCTCAGCATAATCAAGGCCTAATTTATTGAGGGCTTCTGCTACCGGGATTTTTTCGGTTTTGCTCTCGGTGCAAAGGGACGCAAAATACCGGTCCAAGCCGCTTCCCCGGTAAAGGGTGAAATGCTGACCCAGCTTTTGGGGCAGTCCGTGCATTTCCCCCATGATTACGGAAACACTGCCAAAATCTTTTTTAACAAGCCCTTTTAACAGAGCCAGCAGTTTAATTGCTCTTGATATAACCAACTTTCATCCCTTTCTAATTAACCACAATGGTTCAAAAATATCACCACAGAGGACACGGAGAACACGGGGAAAACATGTTTTACTATTACATATAGTATTAAGTCAGGTAAAGAATCAGGGCCGATGTTACAACCCACAGCAAAACATTAATCAACAAAGGCTTGTCCTTAAGCAGGGCAACCTCGGGGCTGCCGCCCATGTCTTTCTGGTGCACAAGGTATTGATACCGGAAGATGCCGTAAACAACAAAGGGAATCGTGGTCATCAAATAAATGGAATGCCCTGAAGTAAAGGTATACAGGGAATAGGCCATTACCGTAGATGATGTTACCACCGAAATCATCTGGTCCAGCATTTCCGGCTGGTACTCGTCCAAAATCTTCCGGTGGGACCGGGCCTTATCATCCAAAAGAAGCAGCTCATGCCGCCGCTTGGTTAAAGCCAAAAACAGGGCCAGCAGAAAAGTGCACACCAGGAGCCATGGAGAAATATCAGCAGCTATAACGACCGCGCCCGCTACCGCCCTGAGTATAAAACCTAAGGCAATAACAATAACGTCAATTATAACAACATTTTTTAGTTTAAAACTGTAACTTAAAGTGAGCAGGAAGTAAGCCAGGGCCACAAAACCGAAATTTATATTCAGGAAAAAGGCGCTACCCAAAGAAAGAACCGTTGAAAGTATAACAAAAACCGTGGCTAAAGGGACACTAAGCTGTCCCGAGGCTAACGGGCGGTTCCTCTTTTTGGGATGCGCTTTGTCTTTCTCGATGTCTACCAGATCGTTTATTATATAAACACTGCCCGATAGTATACAAAAGTCCAAAAATGCATAAAGGGTTTTCAGCAGGTACCCATCAGTGAAAATTTTCCGGGCAAAAATTATGCCGGCAAAAATAATCAGGTTTTTCGTCCACTGTTTGGGCCGCATGGTCTTCAGCAACAAATATAAACCGGACTTTTGCGATACCACGGGTTGTGTCTGCAATTGGGCCTCTTTGGGCTGCAGATTCATATTATTACCCCCAAATGCTTCGACAAAATCCCATCATTGTTTAAGGATATCACTGTTCTGTGTATTTGTAAATTATAAAAAAAATACTAAAACCAGAGATGCTAGTAAGCCCCTTTGCCTGTGAGCACAACAGGAACAGTCTGCAGCAATATTTTCAGGTCCAGCCAAAAGCTCCAATTTTCTATGTAATAGATATCCAGTTCCATCCACTTATGGAAGGATAAATCGCTACGGCCGCTGACCTGCCATAACCCCGTGATGCCGGGAATTACCTCCAGCCTGCGCCACTCAAAATCGCCATATTGGTCCACCTCGTTGGGCAAGGGGGGACGGGGGCCCACCAGGCTCATATCTCCTTTCAGCACATTAAATAACTGGGGCAATTCATCGATACTGTATTTCCTGATAAATTTGCCTACCCTGGTAATCCGGGGGTCTTCTTTTATTTTAAATACAGGCCCGTCGGCTTCATTGGCTGCCGCTAATTCTGCCAGCAGTTCCTCGGCATTGGGCACCATGGAACGAAATTTGTAGAAATCAAACAGTTGTCCGTTTTTCCCGACCCGTTTCTGCCTGAACAGCACCGGCCCCGGCGAATCCAGTTTGATGGCCAGAGCAGTAGCCAACATTAAAGGAGACAGGACGACAATTCCGGTCAGTGATACAATGACGTCAAACAACCTTTTGAAAACAAGGGGCATCCCCTGCATGGGCGTTTTGACAATACGCATGTAAGGTACCGGCCCCAACTGTCCGACCTCCACTGAAGAAGTCATAAGGTTAAACATTTCCGGTACTATCCTTATCTGGACATCCTGTCTCCGGCACTGGGTAATAATTTGCCGGATAAGTTCTCTTTCCGACGGTATGGTAATCAGGATTTCATCAATATGGTATTTTGCCACGGTTTCCGCCAAGTTGTGGCTGCGGCATAAAACTTTTAAACCGGCAAAGTCCTGCTGTTCCTTGGTGGCATCATCGTCAGCGAAACCAATCACGTTAAACCCTAACTGGGGACGGTGGGCCAGTTCACCGGCAACCCGCTGCCCCACCCGGCCGGCGCCTACGATAATCAGGTTTTTTTGGAAATAACCACGTTGCAGCAGGTTTAAAATAATTTGCCGCCTGATTAACCGCCAGAACCATAATGTTAAGGTTGCCAGAATAGTAAAGGCAAAGAAAACGAAGCGGGAAAAAACCTGACTTTTAAAAAGGTAGGATAAAGCCGCTACCGTGAAAATAGAATAGATAACCGCCTTTGTCACCTGCCAGAATTCATCCGGCCCGCTTACGTTTATGCCGGACCTGTATAAGCCGTATCTATGCAGGAAAAAGACAGCGGCAACTGTAACAATGATGTAAAACCTGGCATAGTCCGAGAAGTATGTTAAATTGTTCCAAAACCCGTAATCGAAAAGTTCCCGCCACGTAAAGACCAGCCGGAATTCATGGGAAATACGGTAAAGATACAACCCAAAATAAATTGCTGCAATAAACGTCAAATCAATAACAATATAGCAAAACTTGACGAGTAAGCTGATAATTGTTTTCCGGAGCACCAAACTCCCCCCCGAAAGCTCTTGACTTAACCTGTTTACAGACAGGTCAGGCAATAAAAAATCCTTTCACAAACAAGGCCGTAAAAAAGACCAGTCCACATATAAACAAGGTTAATATGCTATAATTAAGGAATTTAAACCTACCCCACTTTGCCAGTATAATCATAGCTGGAAAACAGGGCAAAATATACCTTAACATGGCAAAAAGCCTTATCTCTCCTTCCCATTTCACCCCCATACTCATGGGAATTAACAACATAAACGCATAATAAATCCAGTAATGTGGCGGCAACCTGAAAACAGCAACCAGCAGCAGGCTTAAAAATACAAAGGAAGGTCCACTTTCTTTTATCCCTGAATTAACTAACGCCGCCAGGGGAAACACCAACTCCCGGTTCCAGTACTTTTGCGCATGAACAAAAGCAAAGGCATCATTAAAGTGAACATGGAGGTACAACATATAGACGGCTAACCCCAAAGGTATTAACCCCAATGCAAAAGAGTTCAGTTTAAAATTGCGCAGCCGGAAATCCGCCTGTTTTAAATACAGATAACCTAATGAAATGAACAAATAAACACCAAGATTCCGGGTCAGCGCCGCCAGGCCGCCCATCAGTCCGGCAGCCGTCCATTTTCGTTCCCCGGCAAAATAGAAAGCTCCCAGTACAAAAAACATAAACATCGATTCAGTATACATGGCAGAAAAGAAAATTCCTGTAGGAAATAACGCATAATATAGAGTGGCCTTCTGTGCCGCACCAGTCCCGAATTCACGTTGGACCAGCTTATACAGAAACCACAGGAGACCAAAAAATGCCAGATTGGAAATAATTAAACCGACAGCCACGGGGTGCACATCCAGTAACCGACTGAAAAGTTTTACAGTAAAAGGGTAAAGAGGGAAAAAAGCAACGCTTTTTGCGGTATATCCAGACTTTATTATATCGTAGTACCATCCGGAATCATAACGGGTCCAGAGGTTTAAAAACCAGGAGGAAGTTACCTCCATCGTGGCGGTTGGCCCCGGAAAGTCGGGCAGCCAGAAGTAAGTTATCAAAGCTGCCGGAATTATAACCAGATAATGAAGTAAGTAGCAAAGAAATACTCTTTTAAATACCGCCATTTGTTTTTGGTCCCCCATCATCTGTCAAAAAATTGTTCTACTTTTTCTTTAATGAATAAGCTTAGCCTTTCCTTGAATATCACTGAGTCAAAAGTTCCTGCGTGGGACCGGATAGTCTGCGGGTCAAAATCCATATTGTCAAAACGTTTTAGGGCTTCTACAAGTGAAGCTTCCGATTGCTCGGCAAAAAACAACCCGGTCTTTCCCTCTACCACGGTCTCCAACGCCCCGCCCCGCCCGTAAGCTATAACCGGCCGGCCGCTGGCCTGGGCCTCAACGGGAGTTATACCAAAATCCTCCTCGCCCGGGAACAGGAAAGCCCTACAGCGGGCATAATGCCATTTGATATCTTCCTGCGAAAGACGGCCCATCATCTGTACCGTCGGCCCGGCCAAAGCTTTCAGCCGGTCAAACTCAGGCCCGGTTCCTATAACCCGCAGGGGCAGCTTTAAACGGTTGCAGGCCTGAATGGCCAAATCAACCCGTTTGTACGGCACTAGACGGGATACGACCAAAAAGAAGTCTTCGACTTCAGGAACAGGGGCAAAAAAGGAAGTTTCTACCGGCGGATAAATCACTTCTGCATCACGGTGATAATGCTTCCTGATTCTTTTGGCCACATTTTGAGAATTGGCGATAAAATAGTCCACTCTGTCTGCCGTCAGCCTGTCCCACATGCGGATATAGTTCATCAGCCAGGGAATCAATTTGCGTTTTATTTTCCCCACATCGGGACCGTTCAGGTATTCATGGTAAAAATCCCAGGCATACCGCATGGGTGTATGACAGTAGCATATGTGCACCGTATCAGCCCTGGTAATTACTCCTTTAGCTACTGAGGAACTGCTGCTGATCACCAGGTCAAACTCGCGTAAATCAAATTGTTCCACCGCCGTGGGCATAAGGGGCAGGTATTTCTGGTAGCTTTTTTTGGCCCCGGGCAGCTTTTGAATGAAAGAAGGCCGGATATCCATGGAATGAAATACTTTGTCCACGGTGTCAGGGTTGTATACCGTGGTATAAATCGGCGCCTCGGGAAAAAGCTCTTTCATGGCCAAAACAACCCGTTCCGCGCCGCCCATCTGCGTAAGCCAGTCAGTGATAATGGCTGTTTTCAATATAAACCTCCCCTTATAGCAGATAATGTTCTGGTTGTGGGATCAAGCTTTAGAAGAGACATGGTTAATGCCAGTAACAACCACACTTGTAAGTGGACAAGGATGCCGAAGGCATAACCATGTACGCCTACCGCCAACAAACAAGCTACCAGCCCGACAAGAATCCTCCTTTTGTTTGGCTCCAGGCGGGGCCAGCACTGAAATATATACCAAAACAAATTCAGTATTATACCGATAAAGGCCAGCATCCCAATTATTCCTGTTTCAGCCAGTATTTCCATGTATTGATTATGCGGTTTCGGGACATAGGGTGGTGCAGGGACGCCGGGCGGCCGGTACTTATTGTACAGAGCCTCAAAGTTACCCGCCCCGATACCCAAAATCGGCGAACTCTTGAACATATTCCAAAGAGCTGCCCGGAACCAGCTTCGTTCAACTTTGGAAAACACGCTTTCGACATATTGTTGATCTCTCGAAGCCGTACTCTGAGGCATTTCCTGTTTCAAAACCTCAAAGGCATTTTTATTAGCAAACTTTTCCGGTGCAGGAGCGTGCCCAGTAATTTTAAAGACAATTGAATTGAAGCCTTCCAGGTAATTGGGATATATTGTTCTATCTATGAGGAAAACACCCATAGTTACGACCAAAACAACCAAAGCAGACGATACGATAGATTTTGGGCTGTAATACCTGAACCACAGAACCAGAAATATCACCGCCACGACTAAACCAGCCCAGGCGCCCGCCGAAAAGGTCATAATTAAAGCCAGCAGCAAAATCCCCATATGAAAATGATTCCACGGTCCCTCAAAAATGTTATTTTTAAACAATACATCTGCTATCATCAGAGGTAAAACGGAAATGACAAAACCGCCAAATACCTGCGACTCGCCTGCCGTGGCAAGCAACCGGGGAACTGTCCACCCCTGGGCCAGCCCATAATCGGAACCGACCATAAACAATATAAGCCTGGTTATTCCATATATACTAGCTATCGACGAACAGATAACAAAGGTTTTAAGAGATTTCATGAACCTTTCTTCATTGTCGACAAAAACTGTTACCGCCCAGTAAAAAAGTACGGCAAACCCTAAAAAGCCCATTTCTTTAAGGTTATTGGCATTTAAAGCCGCCATTCCCTTTGATATAATAATCCGCAAAATTGAAAATAAATTTACAGCGAAAAAAATAAGAAGAGGAACTACGAGTTGGACACGGGAGATGTTTTTCCATCTGAGGCGTTCAGGACGTTCCAGTAATAACATTAAAACAAAAACCAATACCAGCCCCACGTAGATCAACCCGGCAGGGATCCTCATAACTTTTTGCCATGGCGAAACTGCCAGGTAGGGTATAAGAAATATAATTAAATAAAAGAAATACTCCATAATTTCACCTTAACCAGTCAATATGGATTCAGAACAGTCTTGATCAACTCAAAAGTTTTCCGGGCGCACTCCAGCCATGTAAACATCTTAACTCGTTCAAGCCCCTTTTGACGTAACCTCTGCCGCAAACCAGCATTATTCATGACCTGCTTAACTTTATCAGCTATATCGGAAGCGCTGTGCGGATTGCAATATAAAGCCGCATCACCGCAAATCTCGGGTAAGGAAGCTACTTCAGACACTATAACGGGGCACCCACAGGCCATCGCTTCCAGAGGCGGCAACCCAAACCCTTCGTAAAAGGAAGGATAAACAAAACACGCCGCTTTTTCATAAAGGGCCCAGAGCTGCCCATCGGAAACATATCCCAGATGTATCACACCACCGGGCAGCGGTTCAGCCGAACTTTTAAAGACCTTTGGATTGACTCCCCCGGCAATAACAAACTGAAAACCGGTATGACCAAGTAATTCTATAGCTCTTACCACAGCCTGAAAGTTTTTATGAGGGCTCAAGCTGCTGACAGCCAGTATGAAGGGCTTTTCCGCGTCAAATTTCTCCAGAATGGAATAATCGGGCGCAACGGAAAAAACTTGCTCCTTACCTTCGTAAATAACTTCTATTTTCTCGGGATCAATGCCGCAAAACCTGATAAGCTCATTTTTTGAAAAAGAGGATACGGTAATTATTTTCCTTGCCCTTTTACCCAGTTCCTTGAAAAGTATCCTGTACCAGACACGAAAAGCAAAAGAATAAGCCTCCGGGAAGGCAAAAACGCCGGCATCGTGAATTGTAACTACCTGGCTGTCTTTTAACAAAGGCCCGGTATTACATAAGTTAATAAGGAGTCCTCCCCTGGAATACAAGGGTAACTCCAACTGTTCCCAGGCATGTCCCGATAAAAATCCCACCTGTTGCAAAGGAATATGTTTAAGTTCCAACGGGGCCTTGGTTTCCCGCCTCGGCGAAAGTAGTGTAAACCTGTATTTTGACTTATCTATTTCACCATGTTCAATAAGGTGGTCCAGCGCCTTAACCACTTCCCGGGCATAACGCTGGACACCGGTAACAGGTTGGGTGAGAAAACGAGCGTTGATAAAGATATTCGCAGACATATTTCCTCCAAAGGGAGTAAGAATCCTCTTCTTAACCCTTGACAAGTTGTTGCAGTTCCTTTTCATATTCTGCCACAATGCTTGGCCAACTGTATCTATCCTCTACCAGACTTCTTGCAGTTTTAGATAGCTTCGTTCGGAATGAACCGTCTTCTAAAAGTTGGTTAACTTTGGTAGCAAATCCTTCTTCACTGTCAGCGATTAAAAGGTGTTGTCCATCTTCAACTTGGAGACCCTCGCACCCTATGGAAGTCGTAACCACCGGTATGCCGGCCGACATGGCTTCGAGAATTTTTAGCCTTGTCCCGCTTCCCATCCGCAGAGGGCATATAAATACAGTCCCCCTATTTAGATATTCCCTTACATCATCAACAAAACCGGTAACGGTTACCTGACTATATTTATTTTCCAGATTCCTGATCCTTTTACTGGGACCACGCCCAACCACAAATACCTTTATTCGGGGATACTGCTTTTTAATATAAGGAAAAACCTTATGAAAAAACCACAATATCCCGTCCTCGTTGGGAAAGTGCCCCATAAACCCTGAAAAGACAAGAGTGCATTCATCCCTTGGTCCCGAATAATACTGAAAATATTCCACATCAACCCCGTTTGGCACAACAATAGTCTTGCTCAATACCTCAGGTACAACTTCGGCTAGCTGATTTCTATCATCATTAGACATCATTACACAAAGACCGGCTCTTTTCATAGCATTTATTTCAAATTCCTTAAACCTGTCAAGGTCTATATACCCTTCTATTTTCCTGCGCAAAGAGGTCCCCGGCCACCTGGCCCCGGCCTGTTGTTCGATAAGCTTGTATTCCAGGTTATGTTGAACAAGGACCTTCGCTGGTTTCCTTCCGGTATAGACCGGTATTTCATAAACATCTATATATGAATGTTCTAACTGCACAATATCTATATCATATTTAGCCATAAACTCGTTAATCTTTTGCTGAAAAACCGGCGAATAAAATCTCGACAGCATAATTGTCTTTTTTTTGTTTAACAACGCCTGGAGTCGGCTGTTAATTTTTGTAAAAACGGTATGATTTCGGCTCAACAAAGCCACGTCTTTACAGTAATCTAAAAGTTCCGGTCTATATTTAAGTTCTTCTTCTTTATCAACAAAAGTTATTAAAAAAACATTGTTATTCCTGGCCAGTTCTTTCATAACATTGAATACCCGTAACCTTCCTCCGCTCACAGGAGGATACGGCGGTTCAGGGCTAAGTATTAATATATTCACTGTCTCACTTCCTCTGCCCCATTCTACCCCGGAAGAAATCCAGGTAACCCTGAGTAATTGCCCGCGTCTTTTGTCCCCAACAGGGATCATTTTTTATAAACTGTGCTATACCTCGGAAGTCACTGTAAAACCTTTTTAACCATTTTACCTTCCTGCCAAAGTTCTTTAAGAAATACAACCGGTTTCTGGTCATGTAATAATAAAATAATGGGGAACGCGCTCCTGTAGAACCAGACTCCTTATGGTAAATAACTGACTCCGGTACAAAGACTACCTTGTAACCAGCCAAAGAAGCTTTTACACACCAGGCCGTCTCTTCAAAGTACAGAAAATATTCTTCGTCCATCAGGCCTATTGTTTCTATAAGATTTCGCCTGGCCAATAGACTGCATCCTGTAATATAATCAACCTCTCTCCGGTAGTCAAACTGCCCGGTATCTAGATCCCCCATCCCCATGTGCAAAGTCTCTCCGCTGTGAAAATCTATGTGGCCACCCGCAAACCAAAGGGTTTTTGGTTTGTTGTAAAAATAAATCTTAGAACCGCCAATTCCCACTTGAGGGTTTTTTTCCGCAACATCAACCAATGCCGTTAATGCATCAGGCGTAACGGTGGTATCGTTATTTAACAGCCAAATATAATCAGCTCCATGGGCAAGGGCATATCTAATGCCTATATTGTTGCCACCGGCATAACCCAGATTGGCACCGGTCTGAATAAATTCAATATCGGGAAAGCGGTTGCGCAGTATGGCTTCGGAGCCATCGGAAGACCCATTATCTACAATCAGAATACGAAAATTGGGATAGGTGAGCTTTTGGCAAGATTCAACACATTCAACTGTGTCCTGCCAGCCATTCCAGTTCAGGACGATGATGTAGACTTTATTCATAAGTACTTACCTTTCGGCTATCAGATAAGACATGCTTATAAGCCTCAATCGTTTTTTTTGCAGCTTTAATCCAAGTAAAATTTTCTACAACTTTTTGTTTTAGGTTCGTGGTGCAAGGTGAATCCCACGCTTGCAATACTGCTTTTTTAATTGAACCAATATCCAAGGGGTCACAGTACCAGACATCACAGCCGAAATATTCCATAACAGGCCCGTGAATACTAACAACACAATTGGCGCCGTTAACGGCAGCTTCAAGTGTAACAAGACCCGGGCTTTCTCTAAGGCTGGGCAAGACATGTACTTTTGCCTTTCTGTAAAAAAGATCAATTTTATCATGCGGAACTGCCTCAATAAACCAAGTATTGCCCCTCTTTTCACCTAGGTTTTTACACTCCTGCCAGTAGATTTTATTCCCGGCGTATCCAATAAATACAAGCGGAATTTCCGGAGTATCCATTAGAGCCTTGATAAGTCGCCACTGCCCCTTAAATGGTTCAAATCTACCTACCTCTAATACATATTTCTCGGGTAGTTGGGCAACAAGATTTTCTACATCGGCCTTGTTGATACTCTCATACTCTCGAACCTCTATACCATTTGGAACTACAATTGCTTTTGACCTAATCCATGGGGCATCAAATTGAAATGCCATAATTTCGGTTTCTGCGTAAGAATTCGGTAATAACAAATCAGATTCTTTTAGCATTTCATAAGCCTTCTTCTTATTTTTTTTTCTTAATCTGTAATCCCTAAAAACATTATAAACAGTTAATAATCTCTTAATTTGAAGAAGCCTATAAGATATTTCCCAGTTTTTGTTGGCTAAAGCCCTAATTAACCTCGACCTATGAAATCTAACCACGTCTTCTCTTTGATTTACATAGCGAAGGTCCCAGTATATTGTGGATACAACAACTGGTTTCCCGTATCTCTTTGCATTTCTTAACTGTTTAAGTCCATACTCCGCAGTCTGTATATTAAAAATATGAATCAAATCATATTGACTAACATCCGGTTCATCGTCTAAACAGACATTAACTTCTATGCCTAATTTTATAAGTTGTTCTCGTGTTTTCATCATCTGGATTGTATCGCCGCCCAAGATATCAAAAGCATCGGGCCTATTTTGGAAAAGGACTTTTAACATAGAATCTCCTCTTACCGTTAAATTTACAAATAAAATCAGACTAAATTTTTTCTTTATTCTTTCTTATTACTAACACTGTTAAATAACTTTGAAAATTAATAAACTTGTCTAAAATTTTAAATATGTATTTTACAGGTTTAAATTTATTCCATAAACCAAACAAATAATTTTTGGAAACTATAACTCTTTTTTCAAGGATAAGATTATTTTTTACAATTTCATTTTTCATGTCGAAGATTTTAAATTCATTTGGAGAAGGCCAATTATATCCCAATAGTACTTTTTTATGTAAAACATAAGCTAAACGGTATGGTAAGCTGTAATGGTTTGGAAAACCAATAATAATTAACCCATTATCTCTGAGTATTCTAGAATATTCTGCTAATAACATTGTTCTTTGATCAGCATCGAAATGTTCTATCACTCCAGAATTAAAAACTATATCGAATGACTTATCTTCAAAAGGCATATTAAACATATCTGCGACAACAAAAGTAACTTTTTTATTAAGCTTATCTGCAACTGATTTGGAAAGCTCAATTGCATAAGGATTTATATCTAACAAAGTTTTATTAAATTTATCACTTAAAATTAAACTTGTAACGCCCGTATCGCAACCCACTTCTATGATGTCCCTATATATTTCTGAGTACTCATTAATAATATTTTTAAGATCGACTTGAAATTCGTGAGGATTTTTATATAAATTTATAACATCTTCAATTTTTAAATCTTTTGTAATTTTTATCCATTCAATAAGTTGTTTGTTCAAATTCTAACCCCTTTCCAATGAATACGATACTCTTGCTCGATATACATTGTTTTGAGACCAAAAATACCACCTTAAATTTCAAAGGAAGTTAAGTCTGAACTTGTTTTACGCCAAATTGAACAAAAGCAAAAAATCATTGTTACAGAAAAAACAAAAAAGAATATAAATCTCAGGTTCAAAGAAACTCTTAAAACAGTAAGAATTGTCTCTATGCTTAGTACAATCCAAATTACCAAAACCTCTTTTGACAAAAGCAGACCTCTTGGCATAACCCGCTTATGTAAATACAAAGGTACAAACAATACTGTAGCAATGACATATGCGATAACATATGAAGCTGCTATACCTGGAGCACCTGCCCTTTTTAAAACCGTTACTGCTCCAATAATCAATAAGGCCCAAAAAAAATTATAGGAAAACCCTAGCCACATAAGATTTTTCGCTACAAGTTTTCGTGAAATGCCATCAACATATGAAACTATACAACTAACAAACAGTAAAAGCGCCAATGATTGGTAATATTGTACTGAATTATAATCTTTTCCGTAAAGAAATCCTATAGCCTCTGGAAATGCAATTAATGGTAATGCCATAACTGTAACTAAAACCCAACTGGCTAGAAAGTTGGCAGTTTCCAGCTTTAGATTTTTATTGTTAGGTTTAGCAGAAATCATTGGAAGAAGAACTGCCCCAATAACTCCGGGGAGAAATTCCAATAAATTACGCCATTGATTTGCAGCATTAAAAAGTCCCAACTGGGCGTAACCATGTTCCGTGTTTACAAGCAGGGTATTTACTAACCACATAACCGGAATAACCGTAAAACTCGAAAGCATTGCAGGAATAGAAAACTTCCATAACACACTGGATTCAGATAATACACCCTTGTATATAGGCTGAATATCAAATTGATGTGTGAACTTGTTCAATGCTATTTTGTTTAAAATTAGGACTGTAATGCTATTTAAAATAAGCGCTAGTACTGCTCCCCGTAACCCAAGAAAATATACCCCGCTTATCATTAATGGAAAGGAGATTAAACCCTGAATAATTCCAATGCGGGCAGTATATTTAAAAGCTTCAAAGCCAGCCAAGGAACTAGTCTGCACCCCTGAAATGGTTCCAGATATTAAAAGCAAGGAGGCAATACGCAGTTCTGGGGCTAGATTTGGGGCATTTAAAATTGAAGCCGAAAGCCATGGAGCACCAACAAATAAGATTAACGCCATCAGGCTACCAGAAAATAAGCTCATAAGCATTGTCAAACCCATTATACGTCCAACCCTGGTTGGGTTTGTCAAACGTAGTTCCGCAATAAACTTTGTACAGGTTAGACCCAAACCTAGCCCAGCAAAGGTAGAAAACATACCTACAGTGCTATTAATTATTCCTAATTCACCGAACCCACTCTTACCAAGTATTCTCGCAGTTAAAATTCCTGCAACTGCAGAGAGAACACGAGAAGTAACAGTACCAATAAGACTCCATAAAGTTCCATGAACAAACCGTATACGGAGACTAGCCTCTCCTCTCGTGTCATCATAACTTAATGCGTACTTTATCAATGATTTTAAACCTATTTTAATTCTCAAAATTAAAACTCCTAAATAAATCATAAGTGAGTAAATCAAAGTTGATAATTTTAACATCCGTATATTTCCTAAACATGTAATTAATAAAGTTTGAACCGACAAACCAGCACCGGCTGCCCAGGACAGTTTTGCCATTCATCCCCTACCCGTCCTTCCTGGCCCAGTCATAGGGGATGTCGTTATCGTGAGGATGTACCCGGAATTCATCGGGGTCATCATAGTTATATGGCTCAGTGGGGAAATTCACCACCATGGCCTCAGTTTCACTGATACATTTAAACCCGTGAAAAACATAAGGCGGGATCTGTAGCAGGATAGGGTTATGCTCGCCCATAAAAAACTCGTTGATTACCCCTTTTGTCGGCGAATCTTCCCGGCTGTCGTAGAGTACTACCTTCATCATCCCTTTGACAACAACAAAGTTGTCAGTCTGTTTCTTATGATAGTGCCACCCCTTGACAACTCCGGGATAAGCTGTCGTTATGTATGCCTGTCCAAACTTAATAAACAAGTCGTCATCACAGCGCAGCATCTCCATCAGCCGGCCCCGTTCGTCGGGAATTACCCGGAGCCTTTTTATCTTTACACCATCTATCAAATCCAAACCAAAAACCCCCTACCCTGCCATTTCTTCAAATTTGTTATTTTTTTCAGCCTTTTTAAGGTCCAACCCGTTGGCAAGTTCATTGGCCTTTAACAGTGATTCAAAAGTACCGGCATCAGTCCACCAACCGTCTAAAATGCCATAAGTAAGCTTATTTTGAGCTATATAAGCGTTATTAACATCTGTAATTTCCAATTCACCACGGCCGGAAGGTCTTAGTGTTTTAATGATATTAAACACCTGGCAATCGTACATGTATATGCCGGTAACGCAATAATTGCTCTTGGGCTTTTGGGGCTTTTCTTCAATAGACACAATCTTACCGTCCTTTAACTCAGCCACTCCGTAACGTTGAGGATCGGGTACTTCCTTAATCAGTATTTTGGCCCCTCCCCCCTGGACGGCGAAATCGGCAACATACCTTTTAATTTCATCCTGAAAAATATTGTCGCCCAGAATGACCACACAGTTTTCCCTGCCTACAAACTGTTCCGCCAATCCCAAAGCCTGGGCAATGCCGCCGGCCTGGTCCTGCACTCGATAGGTAAACTCCATTTCAAAGTCACGGCCGCTGCCTAACAGGTTAACAACATCGCCCATGTGTTCCTTACCGGTAACAACCAGGACCTCCCTGATACCGGCATTTTTAAGTTTAAAAATGGGGTGGTAAATCATGGGATACCGCCCTACAGGCAGCAGGTGCTTATTGGTAACCTTTGTCAGCGGAAAAAGCCTCGAGCCCGTCCCACCGGCAAGGATAACACCTTTCATTTTGACTCCTCCTTGATATATTCTTGCAAAGCCTCTCTATAATGCCTTAAAGGCTCATTACCGTGCAATACCCAATTGTGATTCTCCAGAACAGAATTTGCGGGTCTAAGTGCCAGGCGGTTACTTTCTCTGGTGGAAACCGGGCGCAATTCCACGTTATCAATTCCTGCTTCTTCCAAAATCACCTGAGCAAAACGGTACCAGGAACATGTCCCGCTGTTGGTAATATGGTAAATACCGTATGAAGGTTCTTTTATCAATTGAACAATAGCTTTTGCCAAATCAGCCGCATAGGTTGGTGAACCCACTTGATCGTCAACAACGCTTAATAGTCGCTGCTCTTTGGCCAGTCTCAGTATGGTACTGACGAAGTTTTTGCCCCACCTGCCAAAAAGCCAGGCGGTGCGCACTATATAAAACCTTTTGGTATGGTGGCAGACATTCATTTCACCGGCCAGTTTGGACCAACCATAAACATTTAACGGTCCGGTCGGGGAGTATTCGTTATAAGGAGTATTGGACTGGCCGGAAAATACATAATCTGTACTTATTTGTACCAGGGCTGCGCCAACATCTTCGCAGGCAACCGCCAGGTTCCTCGGCCCCAATGCATTAACCCTGAATGCAGTATCGCGGTCTGCCTCACAGCCGTCAACATCAGTAAAAGCTGCAGCATTTATAACCACATCGGGTCTATAATCTTTTACAGCAGACATTACACGGGTGAAGTCTGTTATATCCAGCTCAGTCACATCTGAGGATACATCGTTCACATCTGTAGCCATATATTCAAAGCCTGTTTGCTGTAACTTGTTAATTAATGCCCGGCCAAGCATACCGGAAGCGCCTGTGACCAAAATTCTCAATAGCCACACCCCTATCCGAATGTCTTTGCGGTTTCCAAACAATATTTAATAATATATGGAATGCTGACACCGGGGTTTAGTCAATGCCGCGCCAAGTTTGACTTTTCCGCAGGCAGCATCCTCCCTGGCCTGCCTGTAGCTCTCCAGGGTCCCAATATCCCGCCAGTACCCATCCATGGGGTAACCGTAGAAGGGTAATCCCTCCTTAACCAGCAGGGGAAACAACTGCTTGCCGAAATCGTAAACCTGATGCTCCGGTATGTATTTAAATATCTCGGGTTCAAATATATATATGCCTGTATTAACCAGGTTGCTGAGAGCTTCTTCTTTCCTGGGCTTTTCCTGAAATGCCGCTATTTTGCCCGCCTCGCCGGTAACTACCACACCAAATCGTTCCACCTCTGCAACCCTTTTCAGCGCAATAGTGGCAAGGGCCTTCTTTTGCCGGTGATAACGGACAAAATCAGCCAAATCAATATCAGTCAAAGCATCACCGCTTATGACCACAAAAGTTTCATCCAGAAACCATTCATTGTTTTTTACTCCGCCGGCAGTACCCATAAGATTCTGCTCTTCAGAGTAAAGCAACTTCACGCCAAAATCAGACCCGTCACCAAAATATGATTTTATAACGCCGGGCAGGTAATGCAAATTGGCTATGATGTCCCGAATCCCATAGTGCCGTAACAGGTTTATGATATGCTCCATCAAAGGTTTATCCTGAATGGGTACCATAGGTTTGGGCAACGTGCGGGTGAGCGGGTCCAGCCGCGAACCGACCCCCGCCGCCATAATCATCGCTTTCATCCCTTAATCCCCTTAGTTATAGCTTATTTAGAAGCTGGTCAGCTTCCGTCTTTATCTGGTTAAACCTGTCGGAAGGCCCCAAAAGCGGCCCTTTCCAGAATCTTTTTTCTATGTCATTTTTAGTGGCCATGATATCTTCCATCCGCAGCGAAAGGGTTTCGACCTTTTGCAAATACTCCCTGGCTTTATCCGGCTGCTTCAGGTTAATGTACATCTTTCCTGCATTAAGGTATATCAGCGCCAGTTGCTCATAATTTGCCTGGACCAGAGGCGCCAGCTCTACCGCCTTTTCCGCATACCGGACCATTTCCGCCACCTGGCCCGTGCCGGCAGCGGCCTGCGCGGCAGCCCAATAATTTTCGGCATTGGTAGGATTCCATTTGATAGCCTCTTCAGCCTCTCTTAAGGCCGCTCCGTTCAGGTAATAGTTTTTATTCTGGGCTGCTTCGTAACTGTAAACCTGGGCCAATTGCACCCGCAGCCTGGCATTAAGGGGATCAAATTTCACCGCCTGTTCCAGGGCTGCTCTTCCATCTGCGACATTGCCGTAACGCAAGGCTTCGGTCGCTTTTATCCAATATCTGTCACCAATAAAAAGCAGCAAACTGCAAACAAAGAAAGCTACCGCCACGACCCCACCCAATACTTTACGGGCTACCGGCCTATAATTCACTATTGCTTTAGGTTGCCTATCGAGACGCTTCTGCACGGCTCTGATCAAACCAAACTGGCCCCATAAGAGGATGGAAACAGCGCCTTCAGACAGGGAGAAATCAATCAGGCTGTGCAGCCCCAACGCAATAGCGGCGCAGAAAGCAGTCCATGCCAGGGCTTTATACTCTGTCGGCAAGGCTGACCTGTAAATTTGTATTATGGTAACGACTCCGGCCAACCATAGCAATATAAAGAAAACAAAGCCTATTGTTCCCGCCTCCACCCAAACCTGCAGCGGGTGGTTGTGCACCTCCGTAGAATGGTAGAGATAGCTCTGGTACTGCCTGTACACAGCATTCCACCCTCCGCCACCCGTTCCCAGAAGGGGATGGTCCTTGATGATTTTCATGGCGTCTTTATAGAATGTAAAGCGTTCCTGAACACTGTTTTGCTGGAGATTAAAATTATGCAGCCGGTCGGAGATCCCCTGGGGCATGATTTGCTCACTGAAAATGAACAAAACAGCGCCCAGCGCCAGAAACACAACAGTCACTGCCGTCCATACTTTTTTTCTGTCAATATTAAGCGACAATCGACCAACGGCTTTATCCAATCCAAGATGTATGGCTGACGTCAAAAACATCCCGATAAAAAGGAATAACCAGGGCAGGGATAGGTTGTTGAAATCAAGCAGGCGGGACGATAACAAGGCAAAAGGAATGGCTGCGGCAAGCAAAGGTATGAGAGTTTTTATCCGCAGGCCGGGCACACCGATAAAGAATAAAGCAAAGGCTATCGGACCCATCAACATGGCCCCCCGGGAACCGGCCCCAAAGGCTGTAAGCAAAACAAGGAAATTACCTGCTGAAACGGAATACCTGAGCCAGAGGTTTTCGGAAACCGCAGCCAGGTAGAGGCCAATAATCCCGCAAGCCATCAGATAAATGGCCGCGGCATTATGGTATTGCAGCGTTGAATTAATCAGGCCATCAACAAAAGCACCGTTAAAATCAAAGGTTCCATAGGCTGTCCCCAAACCGGTCAGGGCTACTCCGATACCGGCAACAAAAAAGGTCCATAAGGCCAGGCGCATTTTTTGCAGATTTTCCGCCAGGGCGGCCAAAAGAAGAAAAATAATCAGGTAATTCAGGTTTCGCAGGGCATCGCCCACAGCTTCCCTTACATCATATGCCGCCAGAATTGAAATGAACCAGGCCAGAACAAAACCGGTAAAGGCTGCTTCCATCAGGTTAAAGGATAATTTAAAATTATCCTTTGTGTACAGTACATATACCATCAGAACTGCAGCAGCGTACATATAGGCAACAAAGGATTCGCTATCAAAAAAAAGTCCTCTGAAAAAAGGCGGTAAAAAAAGCAGGGGCAACAATAAAACAAAGGGAAAAAGATGATTGCTACCAAAACCATTTAAACTTTTTGCGTTTTTTTTGGCCATCTGGTATTCCTCCGATTAGCGCTTTTTACAATAAGACGTTCTTTTGTTATATTTCGCCTAATTGCGCCAAATTCCTGCAATAAAATAAAAGGAGGCAGAAACTCATGTTTTGGTTGGAGAAAACCTGATGACTATATCAACTATCTCCGGCCGGTTGCCTATCCTGATGGGTGGGCCCCAGGTGCCAAAACCGTTGGAAACAATCAACTGATAGGGCCCTTTGCGGAGGTAACCCCAATCTCTTTCGTATATCCGTCCGGTAATCAGATTGTTAAAAATAAACTGGCCTTTATGGGTGTGACCGGATAACTGCAAGTCAATCCCCTGTTCTGCCGCTTCTTGCAGGCTCGGGCGGCTGGGGTTATGGTCCAGCATGATCAGCGGGAGGGATCTGTCCACATCTTTCAACACCTCCGCCAGCGCCTTGCGGGACTTGCGGCCGTGCCCGGTATCGTCACGCCCAACAATGTAAAAACTGTCATTGACCTTAACGTACCGGTCCACCAGGACCTGTATACCCGCCTCATTTAGATAGCGAAAGGTTTCATTACTGTCTTCGCCAAAATGCTCGTGATTGCCGGGCACAGCATATATTCCCAGCGGCGGGTTCAATTTCCTGAAGGTCTTGGCCATTTTTTCCTCAATGAAGGGACGCACACTTTCATCCACTATATCCCCGGGCAACAGCACCATATCGGGGTTCAGCTCCCTGGCCATAGAAACAAAACGCTCCAGTCTCCGGTTATTCATTATTAACCCCAGGTGGAGGTCTGAGGCCATGACAATATGAAGCTCCTTCATTTGCCCTGCCCTTTTGTTTATATTGATATCATAGTGAGTAACCACGGGATTGTGGGCATTCCAGGTGCCGTAAGCCAACAGGCCGGCCACCAGCGCTATCACTCCCCAACCCAGCAGGGCGGGACTGGCCTTTACAGGCCCCGGTATAAACTTGAGCCACCTGTCCAGCAAACGGAGCAGGTCAAGCAGTAATACGATTAAGAACAAGTAATAAAAAGCGGCCAGCCAGTAGGCGCCGACATAAACCAGCCAGCGCTCGGCAGCAAGCGGAACCATATTTCTGAGAAAGCGGGCGATTATGTACAGGTGGGCAGCCAGCCACAGCAGGGTCCAGTATACCCGCACGTTCAGCCATGGAAGCGTCCTACCTACCGCCTGCCAGCCCCTTAACCCTATATAGTAGTTCATCAGGCCGTAGATAACCAGAATTAGTGTAAATATTGCCACAAATATCAGGTTTCTGCTCATATGTCCTCCGTTCGCGTAATAACCATGTACATTTATTTTGGCTAGCGCCTAATTGTATTATATCTGCCACAAAGAGAAAAGCAAATTGATTTTTTGAACAGATTAAAAAAGACCTTTAATGGAGAGATTCCATCGAAGGTCTTGAGTGTCGTGCCTACCCGTCCTTTCTGGCCCAGTCATAGGGGATGTCGTTATCGTGAGGATGCACCCGGAATTCATCGGGGTCATCATAGTTATATGGCTCAGTGGGGAAATTCACCACCATGGCCTCAGTTTCACTGATACATTTAAACCCGTGAAAAACATAAGGCGGGATCTGTAGCAGGATAGGGTTATGCTCGCCCATAAAAAACTCGTTGATTGCCCCTTTTGTCGGCGAATCTTCCCGGCTGTCGTAGAGTACTACCTTCATCATCCCTTTGACAACAACAAAGTTGTCAGTCTGTTTCTTATGATAGTGCCACCCCTTGACAACTCCGGGATAAGCTGTCGTTATGTATGCCTGTCCAAACTTAATAAACAAGTCGTCATCACAGCGCAGCATCTCCATCAGCCGGCCCCGTTCGTCGGGAATTACCCGGAGCCTTTTTATCTTTACACCATCTATCAAATCCAAACCAAAAACCCCCTACCCTGCCATTTCTTCAAATTTGTTATTTTTTTCAGCCTTTTTAAGGTCCAACCCGTTGGCAAGTTCATTGGCCTTTAACAGTGATTCAAAAGTACCGGCATCAGTCCACCAACCGTCTAAAATGCCATAAGTAAGCTTATTTTGAGCTATATAAGCGTTATTAACATCTGTAATTTCCAATTCACCACGGCCGGAAGGTCTTAGTGTTTTAATGATATTAAACACCTGGCAATCGTACATGTATATGCCGGTAACGCAATAATTGCTCTTGGGCTTTTGGGGCTTTTCTTCAATAGACACAATCTTACCGTCCTTTAACTCAGCCACTCCGTAACGTTGAGGATCGGGTACTTCTTTAATCAGTATTTTGGCCCCTCCCCCCTGGACGGCGAAATCGGCAACATACCTTTTAATTTCATCCTGAAAAATATTGTCGCCCAGAATGACCACACAGTTTTCCCTGCCTACAAACTGTTCCGCCAATCCCAAAGCCTGGGCAATGCCGCCGGCCTGGTCCTGCACTCGATAGGTAAACTCCATTTCAAAGTCACGGCCGCTGCCTAACAGGTTAACAACATCGCCCATATGCTCCTTACCGGTAACAATTAAAACCTCCCTGATACCGGCATTTTTAAGTTTGAAAATGGGGTGGTAAATCATGGGATACCGCCCTACAGGCAGCAGGTGCTTATTGGTGACCTTTGTCAGCGGAAAGAGCCTGGAGCCTGTCCCTCCTGCAAGAACTATACCTTTCATTGGTTCTCCTCCTTGGTGAGTGATTTAAGATAATCGGTCAGAGCATCCTTGTATTGGCGGAGGGGCCGCATCCCCTGCAACCGCCAAAGGTAGTTATCTAAAACTGAATATCTGGGACGTGGTGCGGGTCGGTTAATTTCTTCTGTAGTAATTGGTTTGACTCGAACTTTGTTAATTCCTGCCTGCCTAAAAATTTCCCTGGCAAACTGGTACCAGGTGCAGGTACCGGAATTGGTGATATGGTAGGTTCCATAAGCAGGTTGCTGTATTAATTCTGATATGGCGTTTGCTAAATCCCTTGTATATGTAGGAGAACCCGTCTGGTCGTTGACCACTCCGATTTCATCCCGTTCCTTCGCCAACCGGAGCATAGTAGCAACAAAGTTTTTGCCGTTTTCCCCAAAGAGCCAGGAGGTGCGGATTATGTAGTGTTTGTTGGTCAGTTCCCGGACATACTGCTCACCCAGCAATTTAGATTTTCCGTAAACGCTCCGGGGATTGGGTTTATCCGTCTCTCTGTAAGGTGAAGCGGCAGTCCCATCGAAAACATAATCTGTGCTGATGTGAACCATCGGGATGTTCAGCTCGTTGCATACGACGGCCAAATTGCGCGGTCCTAAAGCATTAACGGCAAAAGCATGGTCTACATTGGTCTCGCAGCCGTCAACGTCGGTGTAGGCAGCAGCGTTGATGATTAGGTCGGGCTGGTGAAAAGAAACGGCAGATTTGACTGCGGATAAATTGGTGATGTCCAGGTCGGGCAGGTCCAGGCCGGTGAGTTTATGCTGTTGTGATAATACGGCCGTCAGGGCATGGCCGAGCATGCCGTTGGAGCCGGTGATGAGGATGTGCATGTTTACTCCCCTAATTGTTATAAACTTCAAAAATAATTTTACTTCGTTGTCAAATTAGAGTGTTTCATGTAAATTATTGGGTTCCTTCTTAATATTATACTGATGAACTGCTTTCAAATCAAACTAAAAAGGTAAAACACCCATATGCGGATGTTCTACCTTTAAAAACTTTATGATTAAAAAACTTTATTTAATAGGCAATATTAATTTATTACAACTACAGACCTACTCGGTAAATTAGTTTCTTTTCCTAGCAGAGAAGTTTCCCGAATCGTAATTTGATGACTACCATTAGTTAATTGTGTAGTATCCAAGCTATAGCTGTAACCGGAGTTGTGATTGTCATATGCCGGAAGTACATTATATACGTCTTCCCGATTGACTCCGTAATATGCCTGGCCCTGTATTATCCCGTCCACTATGACCTCAATTTTTGATACTCCATCGCCATCCAAAAACCAACCAATCACATTAACTGTACCACTTAGGGTTTGACCTTCTTTTGGGCTATCTAAATAACCTTTCGCTGGCAGAGAGTTTAAAACTGTAACGGTTCTTGCCGGCAAAATAGTTTGAGAACCATTTGCTCCGGTCTCTCGTATGGTTACTGTATGAGTACCATTGCTTAATTTGGTTGTGTCCAGACTGTAATGGAATCCTGAATTGTTATTATTGTATGCCGGAAGTACTCTCCCAACGTCTAATCGAGTATCACCGTACACAGCTTGGCCTTTTACTACCCCATCTACCAAAATTTCTATTTTCGATACACCGCTACCATCCAAAAACCAACCAATCACATTAACTGTACCGCTTAAAGTTTGACCTTCTTTTGGGCTATCTAAATAACCTTTCGCTGGCAGAGAGTTTAAAACTGTAACGGTTCTTGCCGGCAAAATAGTTTGAGAACCATTTGCTCCGGTCTCTCGTATGGTTACTGTATGAGTACCATTGCTTAATTTGGTTGTGTCCAGACTGTAATGGAATCCTGAATTGTTATTATTGTATGCCGGAAATACTCTCCCAACGTCTAATCGAGTATCACCGTACACAGCTTGGCCTTTTACTACCCCATCTACCAAAATTTCTATTTTCGATACACCGCTACCATCCAAAAACCAACCAATCACATTAACTGTACCGCTTAAAGTTTGACCTTCTTTTGGGCTATCTAAATAACCTTTAGGCGATAAAACAGCCAGCAGAGTTTTATAAGCATTAATACGACCCCATCCCGTATAGGGATCCCATCCAGCTTCTGTTCCAGTAACATTTATATCCTGAGCGTTTTGACATATATAACTTTCTACCTGAACTCGATTAAGAGAAGGATTCACACTTAAAATTAAACCTGCCAGTCCTGCCACCGCCGGAGACGCCATAGATGTTCCATGAGAATAATCGTAATTTATAGAAAATCCACTAACGTAATATGTCGGAACAGTAGAATATATATTTGTACCCGGCGCACTTATATCTATGTATGAACCAAAATTAGAAAAAACCGCGTCAGAATCATATTCATCTGTAGCAGCTACTCCAATTACCCCCTCATAAGCTGCGGGATAAGTAGGAATATCTGTTGAGTCATTGCCAGCCGCAGCAACTACAACTACGTTTTTATTTAAAGCATAATTGACGGCATTTTGTAATGTAAACGAATAACCATATCCCCCTAAACTTAAGTTAATTACCCGAGCCCCATGGTCAACAGCCCAATAAATGGCATCAGCTATGTCCATGTCGGAAAAACCACCATATTCATCGTTATATGCTTTCACCGGCATTATTTTAACATTTCCGGCTATACCCGCTATACCTATGTTATTATCTATGGTAGCAGCAGCTATGCCAGCAACATGAGTACCATGACCTTGATAATCTTTAACCTGTAAAATATTGGTTGAATCTGTAACAGAATCATATGGGTAAACAATTTTTGCAGCTAGATCAGGATGGTTAAAGTCTATTCCTGTATCTATAATTGCAATAATTGTTGATGAATCACCTTTAGAAATATTCCAAGCTTCTTTAACCCTTGTTTTGTCGATCCCCCATTGTTTATATAGGTCAGGATCATTTGGGATATAACTGGGCTTCCGAATATAGTTTGGTTCTACATACTCTACATTAGGATTAGTACGATATGCTTCAACAGCAGACAATAAATTAACTCCTTTAGAGAGTTTAATTTTTTGAACTCGTGACTTTTTATCTTCTTTTACTAATTTACCATCTAAACCCGACATCACATGACCTAAGCTTTTACCCTCTTTAACTTTAACTAAAATCTCATCAGGTACATAAAGAGGTTTACGACCTATCATATGTATTTTTGCAAAGACACTATTCTGTTCTTTATAAACCCTATTACTAACCAAATTGTTACTTATAATATCATTTCTGCCAGCATTAAACGAACTAGGTGTTGCTAACGCTGGAAATGTAAATAACCCCGAAACAGGCGCCAATAACGTTAAGCATAAAAAAAGCACCGCCAAAAATTTTCCAATAAAACTTTTCAAATCCCTTACCATAACATCACACCCTTACAAACATTTTTGCTTGTAATTCTATTTAATGGTATAAAATTCCTGCAACGTTAGGTGTATTTTGCAATAAATAAACCCCATGAAGGGGCTATGTAATAGATTTGCACACATGAATTCTTACAGAATATTTTCATACCTTATGTGAACATTTCAAATTATATAGTTACAGTTTTCCCGCTGTATTGGAGTAATTCCACATCATCCTTTTTTATATAAATTCCTATTTCATATTTCCCTCTTTTTAGTTCATCCTTAGGTATTGCTGCTAAAAATCCACTATTATCCAGATTTAATTTTAATCTTTTGTAACAATTTGTTACATCCGGCCTTTTTCTCGAAACTGTATCGTAAATATATGTGCCATTATCTGATTTTAATACAACATAAACTTGTTGATTATCTGTATTTTGTGCTTCACCAAAGGCCCAGCCTTCTATTTCTATAAACTTGTTTCCCATATCCGAAGTTTCTTGGACCCTTTCAACATTAAGGGAAATCCGTTTGGTCTCCTCCGGCACTTCAAATTTCTGTTCCACCGATATGAGCCTATTGTACAAGATTTTGTTAGTTTTGGTCACAAACCTATTAGTGAAGATAAATGATTTAAGGACACCATTTTCAATTATTATTCCGATATTATATTTACCATTTTTTATTGCACTCTCATCAATAAGGGATACAAAGCCGGACTTGTCCAAATCAAAGTTTGAATCACCAAATTTTACCGAAACCTCCGGTCTCGATTCACTGGTTGTCTCCGAAATATATGTGTTTTCTTTTGACTTTAAAACAATACGAATAATACTATCTTGTGTATTCCCACTTTTAGTAAAAGCCCACCCTCTTACTTGCATAATTTCCTTCCATTTAACTTGAATAGAATTAATTTCATCTATACTGTATTTTATATCGTCAGTTTCCCTCGGAACAATGTTTACTCTTTCTATTCTTGATTCTCCTTCAACCTTCAATAAATCATCAAATATGTAATCAGCACAAAACAAATAAATAATAAAACTAATAAACACCATAATATTTAGCAAAGTTTTTCTGTTTCTTAACTTCCCTCCCACTCACATCCCCCTCATAAAAATCATTTATCATGCAATAGCTTTAACTTTTGGCCAAAATAATTATTAAAAATGATCCTAAATGTATTTACAGGCGAAATATCTTCCCTTAATAAGCCTTTATCAAGGTTAGGCAAATAATAAGCATTGAAAATTTTATGCTTATCAATATCAGGAATTTCAAAATTTTCTTCTTCTTTAGGACTATTGTTTGGTCTAGGGCCATGGTCCGACTGAACTATAATAATCGGATTCATTTTAGATTGAGAAATCAATTCACTAACTAAAGAGTCAACTTGATTCGATATATATATATATTGGTTAAGATAATACTTCTTATCTTTCCAGTTACGGCTATTTATTTGGTTTACTTGACCGCCATTTCTATCAAAAACAAACGGAGTATGAGGAGACAAAATATGTGCAAAAACAAATTTAGGACCTTCAACATGGGGTAACTGTTTTAGCTTGTTAAAGGAGTATAAAACAGAGCTCCTGTAAGTATTTCCATCTGTATAACTCATTCCAAAAAGGTATTCAAATGGTTTTAACATTGAACTCTTAATTAAAATTAAGGAAAATTCGTCAACATAACTTAAGTTACTATCCAAATAAAAGTTATATTGAAAATCAACATTCATTTTATATCTTGAAATATCATACCAGTTTCCAATGTATACAGTTTTATAACCATTTCCTTTTAGAAAGTTCATTACTCTATTGTTAGAAAGCATTTTAAATACATCTGCTTCGCTGATGTTTTCCGGTAAGTAGTTCATATTCAAAGAGGCAGCTAACGACTTATACGTATCAGTATATTTGCTAGTGCTGTTTCTACAGATATAAAATCCCTTTTTTGATAAGCTATTTTCAAATTCAGTATTATCATAATTCCATATGTTTTTAATAGTATCTAAACTAGCGTACTCATCTAAAATGATATAATAAATATCGGGCATATCTGATTTTCTGGCATAAGCCTGTTTTACAACTTTATTTTCTTTTATGTCAGTTTGTTTTTTATTGATTTCGTTTGGCATAACATTAAACAAATTAATTACTATTAATGTTAAACCTAATATAGTAAAAATCCTAGAAAGCTTCTCCAAATTAACTTGGTTCTTTACATCATGAATTAATGAACCTGCATACCAAACCAATAACAACATTGTTGGAAGAACGTACCTATGTTGAGCAATGTTAAAACTCCATTTCCAATAATCATTCAGAACGTCAAAAATGCGCCCGTACGAATAAAAAGCCATTAGAAAAAACGTTGTAACTAACCCGGCTTTCAACCGATTCCGTAAAACGACTGTCAATGTTAAGAAAAATAACAAAGAAAATGCCACAGAAATACCAACAGGCAAAACAATTTGTTTAAATGATGTCTCTTGAACATTATAAGAATATAGAAAAATAATAGGATAAATCGCAAAAAGTATAGGGTGGATTAAATAAAAATTACTCATTTTGGGCTCTTGTTCGGTATGTATATTATCCTGGCTTTTATCCATATTTCGATTAAAAATCATATTTGATTACCTCAATTTTTGTATGGTTTAAAAATATTGTCAAATTACACCCTTAATTATTCATAGGATAAATTAATTTTTTTGGTTACTAAAATCAGTTTTTTCTAGACATTAAGTACAGTGTGCGTTCTGAACCTTCAATACCCAAAGCCTCTTCAATGGTAAAGTATTTTTTAAATTCCCTCTCAAAAGCGTTTTGTGTATAATCAGGGAAAATATCCTGTCTAGTTGCTAGCAATTTTTGTACCTGAGAATCACTTTTAGGGACAAATTCTATAACTAAAAAAGAACATATACTCTTAAAAAACTGAGCAATTCGATCTAGCGGGACATTATTTGAAATAGCTATATGATGAATCAAAGCCAACGCCAAAACCATATCAGCAGGCCCTCTATCCAACAAAGAACGGCGCTCCTGGTTTTGCCAGCCAATCGGTGGACTTGGATTGGTTAAATCAAGCAAAAGGGGAATCAAATGAGTCTCTTTATTTTTCCTGCATTCAAGGTAGTTTTTTTCAACCGCAGCAGGATCTATATCAAATGCACATGTATAAATTCCCTTTTTACTCGCTAATCGGCTAAAAAGGCCGATATTTGCTCCTAGGTCCCAAACATTCCTTGGTTTAACCTGATCGATAAACTTTTCGACAGTTTGTTCTTTTATTTTCATCATATCCGATGAATAATTAGTAAACTTATAATAATCCGCCCATTCTGTTCCTTTAGGTTGCCACTTAAGTTCGTCAATAGTTAATTCCAAATGATTAAGTAAATTTATCAAAGATTTTAGCGGCATTTTGCGGGTATTGTTCTTAATAGCTTTATCAGCATAATGTTGCTGACTTTTAGCATGAATATGCAAATGTAAAAGTAGACCACTTTTTAATCTCGACCTAAAGGGTAAAAGTTTACAGGCTAAATCTAAAGGGATTCCATCGATATAAACTTTAAGTAGCTGGTTCAAATGTACATCGGTGTAACTCATTAACGCTAACGGTGCCAAGAAATGCTGACAAAACTGTTTATATGCACTCCAAGGCTCTCCGTCGTTGTACTTTTTAAAAGAAAGTGTATCGATATGTACAGGTTTCCAACCAAAAAACTGAATATTGTACGCCGTTGCGTCAATAAGAGACATTCCAAACTGGAGAGCCGTTTTTTGTATTCTTAATGTAGTTAAAGCAGCATTTTTGAGCTGGCTAAAGCTCCACTCGTAAGGATAAGATATAAAAGGCACTCTCTCTGGTTGAATTATTTTATATACTGTTTCCTGAAAACCTTCTGCAGCAATCTGCACTTCCGTATGAGGAATAAGCAGCTCAGCATCAACCAAAGTTCGATAAAGGCCTCCATTCATGAAAAATTCATAGTCCTCTTTAGACTGTTCATTTATCTGCCTATAAACATGGCCTTCTCTGTAAAAAACGAATCCCCCTGGATCCCTAAAAGATCCGGGTTCTCTTATGTTACATTTCAATTTTCTTCACCTTTATTAAAAATATTTGGAACAAAAGATTTTAAACTTTTCCAAAACGTCTTAATAGCTATTAAAGCTCCTATTACAATTCCAGCCAATACCTGAAGCATATAGCTGCCTGTACCCGGATCAATATAAGCGTATGCGTTTTTTGGTGTCGCAAGCATAAAGATAACAGACCAGAATACTAGTTCCTTAATTAACTTTTTTTTAACTAATTTCACCATTAAATCCCCCTTTTTTGATATCATAAGTTTTGTAATTAATCACCTGCCTGTATATTCTCTCGTAGGCGTAAGCCTCTTGTTCAACTGACGGTACTATACCATACCTTAGATTCACTTTCAGTTCATTCAACCTCTCTGGGTTTTTGATTAATGAATACAACAATTTTGTTAAATAGGATGAATCCCCTGGTTTAAAAGTAAAACCATTGAAATTATCAATAATCTTTTCTCCTAGATTTCCTATAGAGGAAGCAATAACAGGTACGTTACAAGAAAAAGCCTCATGCATAACTAAAGAATAACTTTCATAACAAAGCGACGGTACAATAACGACATCAACATTAGTAAATATATTACCAACGTTGTCTTCCCAATATTGGCCACAAAACTTAATTCTAACATCTTTTTCAGCCAGATCCATTAACTTTTTAATATACAGTTTGTCCGGACCTGAGCCATAGATTTCGAGACCTGCCTTAGGGGAAGCAATATTTTTAAAGGCCTCTATGAGAATGTGAACACCCTTATGAGGAGCAAGCGTTCCAGCATAGCAAAAGACTAGCCCATCTTCTTTTGTATAACGCTTTCTATTCTTTTTTCTTTTACTGAAACTAATACCATGATTTACGACTTCAAATTCGATAGCTGGAAATTCTTTTTTAAATAAATTTGCGAGAAATTCAGATGGGGCTACAACTTTTTTTGCATTAAATAAAATTTCCTCCGCTGATTTTAGCCGTTGCTGAATTAGACTATTGGGAATTTCGTTGCACATATCTATGCAGATACTTCCACGCTCAGGTCCTGTACACAGTTGACCTTCAGAAGTAGAGAGAACAACTTTTGGGCACATTAGAAAAAAGTCGGTAAGTGTTATAACATAAGGTATTTCCAACCTGTTAGTAGCTCTAATTAATTCTCCAACTCTCATGGGATGCCCAATATGGACAAGATCTGGGCCCTCATCATTAATAAAGTTATCAGCCACCTGAGATAAATCTTTGTTTTCTAATGCATAGTGAGTATCTACAGGACTTTGCCTATACTTAAAAGCTTTTATTGGAATCCCTTTGTATGTAAATTCTTTAACTAGGATATTTCCAACAATTTCATCGTAAAACGAATCTTCATAGAAACTGTACGTAATAACTTTAACCTTATTCCCCATTCTTTGCATCATTGTGGCCAAGTTTAATACAAATTTTTCTGTTCCTGAACAATATTCTGGAAAAAACTGGTGGACTAAATAAAGAATTTTCATAAGTTATACCCCTTTAATGAGCTCGCTGTAAATATCATGTAATGCATCTTTTTCTTTGTCTGGGCTTTTTAAATAGCAATAGGCCAAATGTGCGCCGCATAAAATAGCATACTCTTTAAAGATGCATGATTTAAAATCTTCAAGTACATAGTCATCTATTAATTCGTAAGTGTTTCTTATATATTGAAAGGTTATATCAAGAAAACCAAGAAGCGCATCGATAAGAATACCATTGTAAGATTCATGATTTCTGTGCCCTGAATAATGATACCAAATTCTTGTTAGAAAAGACTTGAATTCATTATCTATATATTCATTGCCATCAATATCAATAGAAGCAGGATAACTACAACGATTAGCAATTTGAAATTTATTATTAACGATACTAATGAACTCATCTATTTTAAGAGGTAACTTTAAATTTAATAATTCACTTTTAATGACAGAATTTAAAATATTGTATGTAAAAACAATATCTTTAATAAAAGAGTTTACTTCAATAAATGGAATAGGAAAATCAGAAAATATGTCTGACAAAAACAGATTATCAACATAACCTCTCTTTAAAAAGTAATATGGCGGTCTATTATGAGAATGAATAATTCTGGTAGAACCAAGAAAGGCAATTTTATGGCCATGTTTTATCAGTCTTATTCCAAGATCTAAATCTTCTGCATAGTTAAACCTATATTTATATTTCATAAAAATATCTTTAGAAATTAAGCAAGCAATATCCGAAAGTTGCCCGTTCTTCCTTAAAGTCATGTAATTTTCTGCTTCAGGCTTACAGAAAACCCTGTCATTTTTATCTACTTCTAAAAATTTATAATGATTCCAAGCAATAACTCTATAAAACAAATCAGCATCTTCTCGGGGAGTTTCTGCACACGAAACGGCTACAACTTCATTATTTTTTAACACGCAAAAAAGCTCGTAAAGCCACAAATCAGATGGGGGAAAAGCATCTTGGGTAGTGAAAAGTAGAAAATTACCTGTTGCATGACTGGCTCCTAAATTCCTTGCGTATGAATGAGAAAATTGTTCTGGCAAGATTGTTACTATTTTTGTTTTATAATCTTTTGCAGTTTCCAGTGTCCCATCAGTACTTCCGGAATCTACTATAATAATTTCTACATTCTTAAACCCTTTTTGCTTTTGGAGCATAGCCAAAAGTAAATCAAAATCCTCACCTGCATTTTTTGTTGGGATAATAATTGAAACAGTTGCATCATCAGTTGGCTCTATTTTTTTTTCTGGAACACGGACTAACTTTAACTGCGGAACATCAAAGGTATTTTTACCGTCTAGTTTCACGCTGGTTGAATTTAACTTGTATTTCACTTTTTTTATAAAACTTTTCAAACCATACAATTTTAGATAACTGGCGGACTTACGAATATTATTTTTAAGAGCAAATAAATAATTTCTTCTTTTCGTTCCATCTGGCAGTAGCTTATCGATTGTTTTATAGTATAATGAAAGCGCTTTCCAACCATTTGAATTATAAATTTGTGTAAGTTCAATCTGTAATCCGCGAAGACACTTTTCTTTTTCTTTCAACAACATATCCTGTTTTTCCAACTTTTCTAACTGGTGCTGAATTTGTTTGTTTTTATTTTTCAATTCTTCTTGTGTCCTTGCTAACTCATTAGACTGTGTTTTCAATTGTTCATTTTTTTTCTTAAGTTCTTTCCATAGTCTATCATTTTCGGAGAAAAGTTCGTTAATATGAGCAGAAATATTTTGGGGTATATTTTCAGAAATACTCATTTCTATCCTTAAAACTAAAGAATGGTCACTGCCTATATCGGGCACATTGGTTAAATATAGTTGCGGGTCAAAATCAATACATAAAAATTTTTTAGTATCCTGGCCATCTAGAAACACTACGCCTGGCCCCGGAGACAAGCCTTCAAAATTGTTTTCTTTACTCCAAAATAGCACCGGCTCAAGTTCTCCAGTAATATGAACATTATTAGAAAATAATGCAATGTTTTTAATTTCACCATAAGCTGGAAAACTTGCTGGATCTACTCGCAAACATCCATGTATTTTCGGGGGAAGGTTCAATTCATATTTCACAAACCCTTTGTTGCACTCTAGAGGTACTTTTGCAGATATGTTCTCATCAAATCTACCATCTAATTTCCAAAAAACCTGCACATATCCGTTATTTGCATGAGATAAGCTATTAAAGTTCATGCAACATTCTGTTTGACATATGTCCTCTTTTCTTTTGGATACTGTAACAAACTGATATACATGAGCATCTTCTCGGTTTTTTAATATTGTTTGGAGGGCTGGTGGAAACTTTCTGTATTCTTGCTTAAATTCAGTATCTTCGGGATAAGCAATAGTTCCTAACCATTTAATCGGACATAGTCCAGCCTTTTCTAATAGATCCAAAACGCTTTTCTTTGTAAAGAACCTCATATGAGTTTCATCAAGTATCCCTAAAGGCTGATACTCGAACCTTCCTTGAAACAGCTCCATTAATACCGCACTATGTCCAATGTTAGGAATGGATGTAACTACCGTACCACCCTGCTTAAGAAATGCTTTGGCGTACTCAAGTACTTTCCAGGGATCCCTTAAATGCTCTAATACATCAGCAAAAACTATATGGTCAAAAGACTTCTCTGAAAGCGGGTCAATCCAATCCATGCTCTCTATATCCGCTATAATCATTCTGTCACAGTAATTGGCCGCTTTCCTGGCCGCTTCTATATCTCTTTCAACACAATATACAATACACCCTAGTTTTTCCTTCATATAGCGGGTCATGTACCCAGTCGCCGGACCAAACTCAAGTACTTGAGAACCAAAACGTATATGGCGTAAAACAAGCGAGTGCGCACTATCATTCGACATATCGATTTTAAATTCATACTTCATATTTAATGCTCCTCATTAAGTTCGTTTCTTATAATTCCATATATGATTCAGTAGGGTAAGACCTTCAGCCATATAATGTGTCGAGAAAATTTGAAAAGAAGCAATTCGGCTTTTATAATCTAAGGGTACAATTCCAGAGCTTTCAAAAAAACCAACATCTATAAAATACGAACCAGGCAACAAATTCATATTTTTATATTGCAAAATTAATTGATAACTGCCGGGAGAAGTTGGTAACTTTACCTCGTCCAACTTAGTGTTAAGACCACATATATAGCTATTCCGCCTGTCAAATATAGCTACTCCACCAATTACTCCTGGCAATTTCTCACTAAGTGTATAATCAACTACAACTTTAATATTTTCACCAAAAAGAAATTTATTTTTTTCCTCGTCATTGTCATTCAAAATAGTAACTGCGTCTATGTTGAGTATCCCATTTTTCCTTTCTCCTGATATAGGAGTATCTACTTGTTCGAGTTCCGATTTTACATAGTCCATATATTGGTCTGTTACACTCAAAACATTGCCTCTTAAATAAATTTTTCCATCCATCATCCAAATAACATGGTCGCAAAAATTGCGCACAGAATATATGTCATGGCTAACAAAAAGTATAGTCTTGCCATCCTCTTTAAAAGATTTCATTTTATCAATACACTTCAATTGAAAATGCATGTCCCCTACAGCCAGGGCTTCGTCAACAATTAAAATATCAGGGTCAACACTTACTGCTACCGCAAAAGCCAATCTAACAAACATACCGCTGGAATAGGTTTTCACAGGTTGTTTAACATAATCACCTATATCTGCAAAAGAGAGTATGTCATCAAGTCTCTTATCCATCTCTTCTTTACTATAACCCATTATAGTTCCGTTCAAATATACATTTTCTATTCCTGTAAGTTCCGGATTAAATCCTGCACCAAGTTCTAATAATGCTGATACCTTACCATTTACTTGAATCGAACCCGTTGTAGGCGTAAGAACTCCTGTTATAAGTTGCAACAATGTTGATTTCCCTGACCCATTTTTCCCAATAATACCAACAGTTTCACCTTTTTTAACTTCAAATGATACGTCCTTTAAGGCATAAAAGTCCTTATGATACTTTTTCCCAAATGGGTTTATAGACTCTTTCAATCTATCTATTGGCTTATCATACAGTTTATATATCTTTGATACGTTTTGTACTTTAATAGCTATATCTTTATCCATAATTATCCCCTTATGATTATAAGACATCTGCAAAGTGTGGTCTAAGTCTTCTAAACATTAAAGCCCCGATTATAAACAGAGAAAGAGTTATAATCCAAAAATAAATGCTTAAATATAAATGCTCCCAGAACCATGTACGATAAATAAAACTTTCCCGGTACCCTTCCACTATATAATAGATGGGATTTAGTTTCAAAATGTTGTGATACTTTTCAGGCACTATTTTTAATGACCAAAATATTGGAGTCATCCAAAAACCAAACTGCAGTAACATTCCAACTATTTGTCCTATATCTCTTAGAAAAATTATTAGCGACGAAGTTATCCATGAAATCCCCAAAACCAAAATAACAGTTGCCAACAAATAATAGATTATTTGTATATTGTAAATATTTGGCTTGTAACCATATAAGAAAAACATTAAAAACAAAAAAATGATAAAAAATATATGAATAAATAACGCCGATACTATTTTAATGATTGGCAATATGCTGACTCTGAAAACTACTTTCTTCACAAGATAACTGTTTTCTATTACAGCATTGGTAGCATTGGATATAGCTTCCGAAAAGAAAAACCACGGTACCATCCCACATAAAAGCCACAGTATAAAAGGAAAATTATCAACAGGAGTCGATTTAAACCCAACTTGAAATACAAACCAGAAAATCAAGATGGTAATGGTTGGTTGAACAAAGGCCCAAAGAATACCAAGGTATGAGCCTAAATGCTTTGCCCTAAAATCCTTTTTTGCTAATTCAAAAATTAGGCCTCTACACTTAATTGTATCAATCAAGAACAAATAAAACTGTTTCAAATAACTCATCTTTTTGACAATATTCTCCTCCTGAATCAACATAACATTTTCTTACTTTCAGCACAATTTATATTGCCAGTGAATAGTCATTTCGTTCAAGGCTTAGTTCAGGATGATAATAGGGATCACCATTAGATATAAATTCGCAATGAAGTCTTTTAAACATTTCAATTTCATTATCGTCTACATATTCGTTTCTGGTTAATGATTCATAATGGATCAGCTTTGCATATGGCGTATATACATTATATAAACCCATCTTTAACAACCTTAAACACAAATCTACATCGTTCATGCCTAACCGAAACCTGGGATCAAAACCACCTACTTTGGCAAAAGTTTCAGCTTTAATCATCATGCAAGCTGCCGTTACCGCAGATACATTCCGAACACACTGAATTAAATTCAAATAACCGGGCTTATCAGCTTCGTATTTGTAGAAAGCATGAGATGCGCTTCCTCTCATGCCGATAACAATTCCGGCATGCTGAATGAGGCCGTTAGGAAATAATAGCAATGCCCCTACAGCGCCCACCTCTTGCATCTGACTGTATTCAAGAAGAGCTTCCAGCCAATCAGAGCTGATTACTTTGGTATCATCATTTAAAAAAACCAAATGTTTTCCCGCTGCATTAGCTGCGCCAAAATTGTTAACCAGCGGGTAATTAAACTCCTTTAGATAACTTAATACCCTAATCTTATCGAATTTTTTTATATCCGCCAAAAATATTAAAGTAGATTCGTCAGTACTGCCATTATCAATAATTAATATTTCATAGTTGTCATAACTAGATTTTTCCAGTATGCTCTCCAAACATCCTTGTAATATTTTACCGTTATCTTTAGTGGGAATTATTATTGAAATCTTTTCTTTCTCTTTAATGCCCAACCTAGTAGCATAGATTCCCATCTCAGGACAAAATCGAACTGTTGCATGAAGGCCTTTTTTACTTAATGCTTCCTTTATTGCCAAATAACCTGAATTATGATTCTCCTCCGATTCATTTACAATAAAATCGGCGGGACTAATTCTACTACACAACATTTCCGGTATTCGCTTGGCATTTACATGTAGGTTAGTCAGGCTTAACAAAATCCTATATTCCCAGTTGTTACTAAAAAATACCGTTTTGCCTACCTTTTCTAATAATTCCTTACGTAATACTACTGGATGACCAATATAGTTAAACGAAAGTAATAAGTGAGGTGACCATCCCGGTTTAAAAACAGGATTAAATCGTTGACCTGACACCCCGTCAAACGTATCTTCATCGGCGTATATCAAATCTAAATTTCGGTCTTTAATCAAAGTTTTTTGAAAAGTCGCCACGGCTTCAGAACTAAGACGATCATTTACATCCATAAATAAGACATAATCTACTTGAGTCATTTTTTTAACAATACCGGCAACGTCCGCACCTGAACGCCAAATAATTGAGATACGTTTATCCGTTTTAATCTGTTTTACTAAGCTTTCTTTTGTACCGAGTTCAGTAGGGTCATCAGTTACCAAATATAAATGCCAATATGGCGAATCCTGAGCTAATATAGACTTTACGGAATCTTGAATACGTATGTGCTCTGTATAGTTAACAGGCATCATAATGCCGATAACAGGAACGACACTGCAATTAAATGGCTTCTCAGAATAATAAGCTTTTCTTTTATGTATCCATTTTTGATACTGGGTGTTTATGTCCTCAGAAGCAAACAAATTTCTCCACCCACGTCTCTTCACATATTTCCAACCTCTCCGAATAAAATACAGCAATCCATAAACTTTTAAAATCCGGAAACTCCTTACCAGCAGTTCAACAACTGACCTAAAAATTCTCATTAAGTATCCCTCAATACTATTTTATATTTGCCAGCTTTCAAATTGCAGCCCAAACTACACTTCAAATCAATGGAATTTAGAACTTTATTAAATTTCCACTTCAGAACCAATTTTCCTACACCATACGTCAATTTCCTCCAATAAAATATTATCTTTGTCTGTATTTTAATCTTAACTTTAAATCAATTGGTGTAATTTTCCCTCTAACTTACCACAGACTTTTATCCACGCATGCTCATGGGCTATTTGTCTTCGTTTGCTACGTAATTTTATACAATCCTCTTCAAGGGCTTTTTTCAGTGCGAAAACAAATTCTTCAGGAGTTTCAGCCACATACATAACCCCAGAGCCATGTTCTTTTGTAAACCTTACCAGTTCCGGCAGCTTAGTCGCTACTATCGGCAAACCCATGACCATGTATTCATTGATTTTGGCCGGCCTCATCCCCGCCACATATGTATCCTTTACATACGGTATTAAACCAACTTGGCATCTCTTTAAAAATGCACCTAGCTGGGTGTAATTTGAAAAAGGCGGTAACCATGTCACATTAGGCAGTTCATCGGTGGGCAATTTTTCTGTTTCTTTTGGCCCAATGAGAACGAACGATACTTCAGGAAAGTTCTTGGCGAGATGGATAAGAGCCTCCCACCAGATTTTTTGATTAATTCCGCCGATGTAAACAGCCGTCGGTCGAAAAGAAGCATCTGTAACCACATTTATTTCTTTATCAGCAGCCTCGGCCAGCCAGGCCGAAAATCCATCTTCAATCAATATGACTTTGTCAACCTGATTGCTTGGCATTTGCGTCTTAACTTGATCGAACATTGGCTTAGATGCGCAGGCAACCAGGTGAGCTCTCTGCAGTATTTGCAGGTGAAAAGGTTTGAGCTTTTCCGCCCCGGGAACCTTGCAAGGATCACTGACCAGATCAACCACTACCCCGGCCCAGGGCAACCCATTTGACAGTTCCAGAGCCAACGGTGTTGTCATGTAGGTCCACATTAACATGCGGTTTACAGGTATCCCGGTTTCCTGACTGAACTTCATAATCCGGCGTTTAAGCAACATATTGTTTATTTTAATGGCCGGCTTGAAATATGGAAAGGGCAATGCAAGAGGACTATGTATTTTTAATGATTCGGCGTATTGTTTATTTCTTGCCCAGGCTGTTCTATTTTTTAATTTGGCTAACGCATTTTTTGCCCGGTTTAATACCCTGGGAACATCCTTTATTCGTGGCGTGCGCACACCTGTATTTTCAACAAAAAGAACGGGGTAACCCATACAGGCAAACTGAAACATTATTTCCTGCGTACGCTGCCATAAAAAGTCCCAGTCTATGGCAGAAAGACAAACAACAGCATCAAATTTACGTGAATAATTTTTTAACGCATTTTGCATTTTTAAGCCCCTGTCAAATCAAAAATACTCATATAACCTTCAATCATTTTCTGGACAGTAAATTCTGCATAATACCTTTGCAGAGCTGCCTTTTTCATTTCCCGGCGCAGCTTTTCATCCTTTAACAATTTTATCAGACAGGCAGCCGCTTCTTCTTCATTGCCTGCAGGATATAGAAAGCCTGTCCGGTCTTTCTGAACAATACCGCTAATCCCCCCCACATCAGGAGCAACTACCGGTGTCCCGGTGGCCATAGCTTCTATCAGCACAAGCGGACAGGCTTCATACTCAGATGTAAGCACCCCTACATCGGCATCCCAAAAGTGTGCAGCAGCTTCTTTTATCTCTCCTGTCAGGAGAATATCCCTCTCCAAACCGGTTCCTTTAACAAAATCCAAACACTGTTGCATCATAGGGCCGTCACCGATTAAGATAAAAACCGGTTTACAGCCCTCTTGGATTTTCAGCAAAACTCTTTTAGCCACTCGCAAAAAAAACATGGGATTTTTAACAGGGCTGAGTCTGGCCGCCATACATACAATGGGTCTTTCTCGTGGAATTCCATATTTTTGGCGCAATCCTTGCATAGGCTTTTTGGGTATAGGTCTGCCATTGGGGATAAATTTTACTTTATTCTCATGAAGCCCTAATTCTAAGGCCTCCTTTATATCAGCACGTGAAACAAATATATATTCTGACGCCAGAGGAAAGGCCAATTTTTCTACAGCTCTGTAAACGGCTGATTCCACTGGTGAAATTCCCTGGTGAAAGGGTAGTCCGTGTACCGTCATGCATATTCTGGGAACACCGGCCCATCGGGCCGCAACGCGTGCCAGAAAGGAAGCCTTGGAACTATGGCAGTGCACAATATCGTATTTACGTTCTTTACACAGTCTCTTTAAAAAAAATAGTACTTTTAAGTCTGCGGATAAATTTAAGTTTCTTGCCATAAAAGGTATTTGTATTACTTCGCCAAAAGGCCAACCGGCAAAAATTTCTTTTAGATAATCCCCTTTCCCAAAGACAATATCAATTTCGACATTCCGGCCATATTCGGTTATACCTTGGACTAAATCGGCAAATACGTTCTGCGCTCCGCCAATCTCGCCCAACGTAATAATCTCCAGAATGCGCACTTTCGTGCTCATAACGCCTTATCCCTCATAAACAGCACTTTTACTGTGTTCAACAGAATTTGAATATCAACCAGAATACCATTGCGCTTAGCGTATAGTAAATCAAAAATCAATTTTTCCCTGGGCCCTGTATCGTACTTGCCCGCAACTTGAGCTACCCCTGTCAGGCCCGGTTTCATCCTGTGGCGATGGTCATAACCATTGATCTCTTTGGAGAACCGCTCCACAAACACCGGTCGTTCCGGTCTTGGGCCCACCAGGCTCATATCGCCTTTTATCACATTTATCAACTGTGGAAGCTCATCCAACCTGGATTTGCGCAGGAACTTACCTACCCTTGTTGCCCGTTGGTCATCTTCCATAGCAAAAACAGGTCCGGTAGTTGCTTCAGCATCTTCTACCATGGTCCTGAATTTGTACAAGGTAAAAACCCTGCCGCCTTTGGTTACCCTCTCTTGCCTATAAATGATAGGCCCCGGCGAGTCTAATTTAATAATCACTGCCAGAACAGCCATTATCGGTAGAGCAATTATAAGTCCTATACTTCCCAACACAACATCTAAACACCGTTTCACCGGATCATTATTTCCGTTGGTGTCTTTGACGCTAAACAAAGGTATATCGTCAATCAGATCAAGGTTTGCCCTGATCAGAAGCACTTCGTATAAATCCGGTACGAGCAGCGCTTCTTTCCCGTAATTATAACAACTGCAGACTATTTTCTCTTTTATAGTTATGGGCAGGGAAGGGGTGATAACTGCAACATCATACAAATCAGTATTGGCCAGAATGCTTTCGTAATTAGTTAAGTCACCCAGTACTTCGTATTTTTCTACTCTGTCAACCGGTTTATTTTCCGTAACTATTAACCCTGCAATCTCAATGTGGCTTTCCGGAAATTTCTTCAGTTCATCTGCCAGTGTTGCAGCGTCCTGTTTATCGCCGATTAAAACAGCCTTTTGTACCCCTAAAACCCTTTTGCTCAGTTTCCACAGGAAGTACCTCCACAGCAGCATAAACATAATTTGTAGCACCCAGCTTAACAAAAAAACAGACCTGGGAAAAGAATAATTCGCGCTGATGTAGGTTAAGGAGATACTTAACATCAAGGTAAGGGTTACGGCCAAAATAACTGAATAAAACTGATCGTCCCACTTGGTGCGGGCCGAAATGGAATAGAGGTGGTAAGCATGAAAAAAGAATACGGCCCCTAACGTAATCCAAACTGACATCTCCAGGTACGGTTGAAAATTAAATGCCGGTAGAGCAAAGTTAAACCGAACCAGATAAGCGAGAACTATGCTAATATTAATAATTACCGCATCTGCTAGCATTATAAAAAAAGAATATCTGGATTTGTTATATGTAAGCCACATAAGCAGCCTTCCTTAATTTCCATTTCTGCTTTGCCTTTTGTTAATTTTCTACTTAATAAGCTAAAATCCTCCTAATTTCTCATTTTTCTGCCAAGGAAATGTTGTCCATAAAAAAGACACTTAAAAAGCACAGGCTTTAAAACCTCTGCTTTTAATAGAAGTTATATAATACATTCGTTTTTGCTTTCAGCTAAAAAATAGCACCTGGATACTTATTTTTTTCTTTACTAAAACCGTTTTAGTAACATTATCCCAACCAACATCAAAACCAAGATTTTCTCCCAGGAATCTTAAGGGTACGTAAGTCAAATTTCCTCTTATTTCTGCAGGTACTTCCAAGGGAACAGGAATTTCTTTTACAAAAGCATTTCGTTTTCCAATGAAAAGTTTAATTCTCTTTAATTCGTCTCCAACATTAGTGTCAACAGTTACCATTTTATTTATTGCATCCCATGTTACTTTGGCCCCTAGATTTTCCGACATCAACCGAATAGGTACTAATGTCTTTCCACATGTGACAACACCTTTTTCATTATTTATCTTAATATCATTAATAACAAGGTTAACTACCTGCTCACTTCCTACTTGTGCCTGTTTCCAGTACAGGCAACTCTCCTCCTTGTAAAAAACTTATTTTTACATATTTATTAGGTTTGATAATATTATTCAGTTTATGTCACTTAAATTATATACCGCTTTTACTCCTCCGTTAATAACAGGAATATTATTAAATATAAATTTAACTTCATTATTATTATTTATTGTTGAAGACCACATTATTTGGCGGCAGTTTGATAACCGTCAGTGGCGGTTGTCAAGGAACGCCAAATAAGGTTGTCAACAAGTTAGGCATTTCCGCCAATGGCGGTGGTCATTTTATCAAGGTACCGGAAAGCCCACCTTTATTGGCGGTGGGCTAAATGCGGTGGGCTAGCCGGTACCATGCACCAAAAAATTATCCAACCCCATTGTAACAAGAACAGTACATTAAAAATATTTGACGAATTTGACTATACTTTTGGCAGAATACCCTGTCTCTAAAGAAAAAGGGCGATTGATACGTAATAACAACTGTGTCAGGGATTACAGCAATTTTTTGGATAAAATGCAAACGAAAACCTTCAGGGGCATGGAGGAAAGCGAAGAAGCCGAGCTTTTACTTGCCCAAATACGTCGGCTTAAACCCCGGTACGCACGTGATCAATTCCAACTGATACAAGGCGTCCTAAAAGAGTATGATAAACGGGCATGGCAGAAGGCGCTTAGTTATTGCATAACAAACAGTCTATACAGCGCTGTCGAATTTAGAGATGCCGCCCGTTATTTCCAAGGTACGATAGAGCAAGAAATTGAACGTCTTGAACAGGAACCAAAGGTAGTTATATTGCCACAGGTTACGACTCAAAAGCGGTCGTTATCCGAATATGCTGTACTGGCCAAAGGGGGTGAAACAGAATGAACCTTCTTTACACAGTACAGGAACAGCTTAATAGCCTGGCCATGGTATATGCTGCAAAGCAACTCGAAGATATACTTGAAAAAGCCCAAAAAGAAGAATGGACGCCGCTGCAGACGATTAAGGAATTGCTCGAAGCCGAACAAAACGGGCGACAGGACCGAGGCAGACTAAGACGGCTGAAAGCGGCAAATCTGCCGTATATGAAAACACTGGAAGACTTTGATTTCGGATTTCAAAACAAGACAGATGAAACAGCTCACTGATATGGCATGGCTGGAAGGCGCCTACAACATTATGTTCCTGGGCCCTCCCGGAGTTGGTAAAACCCATCTTGCTGTATCCATGGGATTGGCAGCGATAGATGCCGGATACCGGGTATATTTTACAACCATGGATGACTTGGTACACGCTTTAAAAACCGAAATGATATCGGGTAAAAGCCGGAAAAAACTTAAGATACTGTATGCGGCTAATCTTATCATACTTGATAAAGTTGGTTTTCAGCCCATAACCAGACAGGAAGCCAATATGCTTTTTGGCCTGATAAACAAGCTATACCAGCAAACCTCCATCAT